>JASHYE010000532.1 GCA_030043155.1 Candidatus Acidiferrales bacterium
CCTTCCCACGAGCCAGCCCAATTTCATCACGCGGAAGACAGTCACCGCGCCGGTCGCTTCAGTCGGTGACCCGCCGGAGAGTTTCGCGGGACGGATTCTTTTCGTCCCAAGTGCGGACCCCGGCTTCGACTGGATCTTCACACGTGATATCAGCGGATTCGTCACTCAGTTCGGCGGTGCCAATTCGCACATGGCCATCCGCGCCGGCGAGCTCGGCATACCGGCTGTAATCGGGGCTGGCGAAAACCTGTTCCGGCGATGGCAGGCGGCGCACACGCTGTACCTCGATTGCATGAATCAGAAGGTCCTGATCATCACATGAAGGCGGTCGCCATCACCCAGCGCGTATCGGTCGTTCCTGCCTATGGCGAGCGCCGTGATTGCCTGGATCAAGCATGGATTAAGTTCTTGGCGGCCTGCGGGCTGCTCCCCGTGTTGCTCCCGAACGTCACCCAGACTGCCTTGGCACTCTGCGAGAGAGCGGACATCGCTGGGATTGTCTTGACCGGCGGTAACGATCTTGCGGCGTTGGGTGGCGACGCTCCGGAACGCGACGCCGTCGAAAATACTCTGCTCGATTTTGCGGAGCGATGCGGGTTGCCGGTCCTGGGTGTTTGTCGCGGCATGCAAGTCCTTCAGCAGCGCTTCGCTGTTCCGTTACACCGCGTCGAAGGACATGTGGTGCAACGCCAGGTCATCCGAATCGACGGAGAGCCGAAAGAGGTAAACAGTTATCATCACTTTGCCGCCTTCGACTCGCGGCCCCCACTCGATGTCTGGGCGGTTGCCGAAGACGGCGTCATAAAAGCGATTCGCCATTCGACCCTGCCTATAGCAGGGATTATGTGGCACCCCGAGCGGTTTTCCCCGTTCTCGTCGGCCGACGTGGCACTGTTCCGCCGCGTCTTCGGAGTCGATTGATGCGCGCGGTTATTCTTGCCGCAGGTCGCGGCAGTCGTGTAGGGCATCTCGGAGAAGGCCGTCCGAAATGCTTGATCGAACTCGAAGGCAGGCCGCTGATCGATCGCCAGATCACAGCGCTCCGGCGGGGCGGGGTGAACGAGATCGGGGTCGTCCGCGGTTATCGAGCCGAGATGATCGATTTTCCGGGTCTTTCCTATTTCGCCAACGAACGATGGGCCGAAACCAATATGGTAATGTCGCTTGCCACGACCGCTGCTTGGCTGTGCTCCGGGCCGGTAATCGTCAGCTATGCCGACATATTCTATCGCAGCGAACTGGTGCGGGGTCTAGCCGATGCTCCAGGCCAGTTGGTCCTCTGCTACGACCGAGCCTGGAGCCGCCTGTGGAACCGGCGTTTCGCCGATCCCTTGGCCGATGCCGAAACTTTCCGGATCACTGCTGCAGGCGAGCTGCTGGAGATCGGCGGCAAGACGACGCGAATCGAAGAAATCGAAGGGCAATATATGGGCCTCTTCAAATTTACCCCGCCAGCCTGGAGTGCCGTCGAAGAGCTACTCGGTGAGCTCGACGCTCCGACCCGCGACCGCCTCGATGTGACCGGACTGCTGCGGAGGCTGCTAGCCGGAAAGAAGCTCCCAATCGGCACTTTCGGCACCGATGGCCAATGGGGAGAAATCGACAATCCGGAGGACGTGGTGCTGTACCAGAACATGGTCAGAGACGGGGAACTCGTGCTTGAAGATGCGCGATCCAGCAGAAACCCAGGAGGAGGATGATGGCGATCGATACGCGCGGCGCAATTCCCGAAGTCCGCATTCATCGAGACGATGACAGAAACGCATCCGGCGATCCATCTTGATGAAGCACGGAGATTTTACGGGGCTAGCCGACGACTACGCTAGGTTCCGAGCAGGCTACGCACCGCAGGTCGCGACCGCAGTTCTGAGTTATGTGGGGCGCGATGCCTCCAGCATCGATGCCGCCGACATTGGCGCCGGCACCGGCATTTGGACGCGTTCGCTCGCGGCCCGCGGCTTGCGTTCGATTGTTGCCGTGGAACCTAACGATGACATGCTCGGGCGAGGAATCGAGACCTCGCGCGGCATAAACATTAACTGGCGCAAGGGTTCAGCTGAAGCCACCGGATTGCTGGATAGCTCAGTCGATCTCGTCAGCATGGCCTCGTCATTCCACTGGGCCGATTTCGACAGGGCGTGCGACGAGTTCCACCGCATCCTGCGGCCGGGCGGCGTTTTTGTTGCCTTATGGAATCCGCGCTTGATCGAGGCAAGCCCGCTGCTTGTCGAAATCGAGGCGCAAATCGCGCGGCTCAAGCCTGATATCCGGCGCGTATCGTCCGGCCGCGCCGGAATCACCGAGCGGCTGACCGACATGTTGATTGCTAAGCCGCAGTTCACCGACGTGCTGTACCTCGAAGGCAGACATTCCTTGCACCAAACACCGGGCCAGTATGTCGGTGTGTGGCGCTCCGTCAACGATCTGCAGGTGCAATTGGGTCCGGAGCTTTTCCCAGAGTTCCTCAATTTCGTAGAGAGGCGCGTCGCGGGTCTTACGGCGATCGAGACAACCTATGTGACTCGCGCTTGGGCGGCGCGCCGCGCATCCGGCAATAACTGATGTTTCCGGCGCCGTGAATCGCCTGTCCTTGTCGCCATTAACCTCTTATAGTTCGGGCCGGACCTAGCCGTATACCACATCTTAGGTTAGGTCTCAGGTAGGCTTCCGACGCGCCGCCTCTTTTCGTTGACCTGTAACAATGACTTTCTGCGAACACATCGTCGAATAAAATCAGGCACCAGGAGCCAAATAATCGCCAGGCGGCAAAACAGAATTCGAAGTAAGGAATTGATCACCACCGGAATGTTTCCGTGCCGTAGGGACGGCAGGATCCTGCGCTTGAAGATAGCCCGTGCGGAAATAATTTCCATTTTCATCGGAACAAGGAGTAACGATACAAACACGAGACAGCGGACAATTAGATTCCCATAGATTCTCGGACAAGGATAATTCCAGGCCGCGAAGTTCTCATAGAACACTGCGAATAGGAGTGCTCGATCCTTACGTGAGACATTTCGCGAGTGCCGCTGAGCCTGTTCCGGGCGCTGGCCCGACCAGGCTTTTCCGTCATGCCTGACGACAAATGGAATTCCGTTGAACGTGCTGTCGAGCCATGTCTTCTGATAAGAAAGACCAAGCCAATCCAAGAGATCGCGCATGGTTTCATCAACATCACAGTGCAGGTCTTCAAAGCGTATTGCCCGCGTTTGGGATTCCATGCCAACGTGAGGTCGATCTCTATGAATCAGAGCAAGCACGCCGAAGCCCTGATGGGGCAACAGATCAACGAGTTTTTGAAAGACGACCACCCACCATCGGGACAGGGTGGAAGATGGATTCTTCGGTACAAGGTGAATTTCGTCGGAACGCCGCACTGCTCCGTTAGATGGAAAGCGCTCGGCCACACCAAACCAGCTGTCAAACAATCGGTCGCATACAGTGATCGGATCACGCACGGTGTGGATGAATTTGGCTTGCGGAAAGTCCTCAACGAGATGCCTTGCCGATACATCATCCCAATCGTGTTGCGCAAAAACTATCAATGGATGCGAGCTTGCCGGGCGCCGGCCAAGCGCCAGATTGTAGGCAATATGCAGGAATAGAAAGAAAGCCCGACGTGACGCGAGGAATGCTGGCTTCCAGTTGTCGTATGACTCAGCAATCGCTTCTACCGCAGCGTAATACTGGGCAGGAGAGATCGCGAAGTCGCCTTCGAAAAACGGATAATGCAGCTGAGAGGCCGGATATGCGATTAATTTATCGTGCAAAGGCAATGACGGATAGCGCTCAAAAAAATCGTATAGGTGATAGCCGCACATTGCAGGAAGCATCACAACGTCTTCGTGTCCGTCAAGATAACTGGCTAAAAGGAGCGAACCACTTCTGCCCCAGCAACAAATCGCTACAACTCGATTCATCGCTGGAATATCGTAGTGCCGAAGGTCATCAATTTTCTGCGCAATGACGTCCCGCAAATCCTGGGATTGTTCCAAACGAAATAAAGCATAGGCGCTTGGGAGGATTTCGTCCGGGTTGAAAGTCGGTTCCTCGAACTTTATCCTTCCATTTACGATCTGCAAACGCACCGAGTGTTATTCCTCCAGGATCGCATGATCCACACTTCTCGTGGCTATCCGCTCGCGGGGATCGAGCAGAAGGTCCTAAACGCTGCGGCATTCTAATCCAACGGCACTCCGAAGTCACTGTTGATGCGACTAATTCAACGCTCGAACCGAAGTGTTTAGATTAGATTGATGACTGCTGTTGCCCGTGCTGCGCCAAACGGATTGTGCCGCCGTGGCCCATCTTCAAATTGCGACGGTGCCCTTTTTCCGATTGACGCAGCAAAAAACTGGCGCGCCCTAGGGGACGATTTCCGAACTCTGGCGTTGTCGATTCAGTTCAACAGTCGAGCACCCATTCCACCACTGTGACGGTTACGTCGCCGGGCCCTCCAAAGCTTGTGATTGGGCCAGAACAGTATGCCAATATAAAGCTCAGGGCCGGTGGGCAATCACGGCGCACAACGCGAAGTCACTTCGGATCATGGAAGAAACCGTACATGTCAA
>JASHYE010000533.1 GCA_030043155.1 Candidatus Acidiferrales bacterium
CGCGATGTTGCACGCCTCATTCTATTTTGCTTTCTCGAACAAGTTCCCTATCGTCAGATGCATTTGATCTGGCGTTTGCAGGGCATCTGGCAGTACGCGCGCGGCGACGTGGTGTGGCGCCCGATGCAACGCGTCGGCCTCGAATCCGCCACGCCGGATTCTTAGCGCACCCGCGAATCAAATTGACGCCGCACCACCCCGCACGCTAGTCTTTCCCGCTGTGCGCGACCGCCTTCATGCAAAATTTCGCGCGCTCGGAGACATGCACTGCAATGGCCGACGCCTCACCAGCCGCACCGCCGGCAAATTTTGAAACTCCGCCGGAACGTAAACTGATCGCCCCGCTGTGGCACACGATTCTTTTCGTGTTAATCATTCTGGGAATTTCGTGGCTCTCCTGGTACGCGACGCGCCGCTTCGGAGGCGCTCATTCGCCCCAGGTTTCCAATGCCGGACAATTAGTCACGTATTGCGCGACAATTGTTCAAGAATGGCTGCTGTTTCTTTATGTTTACCTCGGCATTCGCGCGCGCGGCGTTTCCGTACGCAGCCTGGTGAACGCCCGTTGGGCGAGCAGCGAGGCAGTTTGGCGCGATATCGGCATCGCTGTGCTCGTTTGGATTCTTTTTATCGCGATCGAACTCATCGGCTCCGTTCTTTTCCGCGCGCTCAGCTCCTCGGCCGGCAAAGTCGTATCCGTGCTGCTGCCGCACTCAGCGTGGCAGCTTCCCGTTTGGGCGGCCGTCGCGGCTTCTGCTGGATTCTGTGAGGAATTCATTTTTCGCGGATATTTGCAGGAACAATCAAAGCGCCTGACAGGAAGCGTCAGCGCGGCTATCATCATCCAAGCAATTTTCTTCGGATGCGGCCACGGCTATCAGGGATGGGGGTCGATGCTCACGATTGTGCTGATCGGCGTGATGTTCGGCATCGCTGCAATGATGCGAAAATCGCTCGCGCCGACGATGCTCGCGCACGGATGGGCCGATTTCGTCGCTGGCGCCGGCGGCTACGCTTTGCACGTCCTCCACAAGATTTGATCCTCCGCCGCGTCTGTTTGCAGGGTTTTCATACGAGTAACACATCGACACCCTGAAGAACGCACAGCAAGAGCTTCACTGCATCTGCGGCACGTCATTCGACGACAGATTGACTCCGCCGTAGTACACCGCCCATTGTCCCGCCACGCGCTGCGGAACCAAATCAATCACGCCGAGCGGTTGTGGCACGTCGTCGCGTGCTATCCAGAAACTCTGTGGCCCGAATTTTTCCTTCGGCGAATGCAAACGAATCAGCAGCATTTCGTCGCCGTCCACGCTCGCCCCATTGCGCATCGCGAACCAAAAACGCCATTCCTGAATCTGGTCGCGAATGCGGTTGAATGCCACTCCCTGCTTTCCATTAACGAGTTCTACATCCGGCGGCGGAATGATTGGCCCGAGCGGCGCCGGCACGTGCACTTTAACCAGAAATTCCTGCGGCAGGTCGGATGCGGGCAGGAAAAGCTCGAGATCGCCCGGGATTTGCTCTGGTTGAGCCGGCAATTGCCAGCCGGGCGCGGAATAATTCATCTCCTGGCCGTTATTGAAGCGGATGTGCAGCAGCGTCACCGCAATCTCCGCCGGACATGCCGCCGTGGTGATCCCGCTCGTCGTACCCAGCGTGAACGTAGCGCGCGGCGCAATCGGCTTCGGCCATGTGGCGATTTCGTACTGCGTTGGAAGGTAAGTCGCGAACCAGCTCGGCGTAGTCACCTGCGTCGCCGACGCCGCAAACACGCCGGGATAAATCAGTTTTCCGTCCGCGTCGTTGTATTCCGCCACCATGGCGATCTCCTCAATCGCCTGCGGAAAGAAATTCTGAAGCGTGATCACGCCCACGGAATTGTTTTTTGCAACGAATGAATTGCTGAGCACCACCAGTTGTAGAAACTCGCGCGGCAGCTCAACCGTCACGTTTTTCGATTCGCACAGTGGCGCGCCCGTCGGCGTTTCCCTCTTTTTCGTGTCGTGCCGCTCTGTTGTTTTTCCGCGCTGAGCGGTCGTTCTCAAGGCTGCGGCGGGATGATTCGTCAGGTTCTGGTCACCTGCGCTCACGGATGTTGATTGTGGCGCGCAAAATGCGACATGCCCCGCGAGAACCAGCAACGTCCCAAGCGCCGCCAATGGGACGGCACGCATCTGCCATCCTTTTCGTTGCATATCTTCACGATAGCACACGCGCTTGCGATGGCTAAACCCGCTTTGCAACCCCTTGTTTGCACTTTCGCGGCGGCTATTCCGCAATCGCATTCGCACATTTACGATCAGCTCGTTTCTTGCGGCGAGGCAACTTGCAGAGTAATATCCCCACAGTACATCACCCGCGCGAATGCAGACGTTGCTGCGCGCGGCTTGTGCTCTGGTGCGAAAGGGTCCGCCATGCGCGTGAAATTCGCCGTTGCGATTTCCATTTTGCTGGCTGTGCCGTGTTTCTGCTCCGCTCAGTCTCAACAAACGCAGACGCAACAGCAAACGCAATCCTCATCGCAGTCGCAATCGTCGCAGCAAAGCCCATCCGCACCAACGCCGAATGGACAAGCTCCGCTTCGCGTTGACGGCAACGTCATGGTGGAGAAACTCGTTCGCATGGTGGATCCGATATATCCAACAATCGCACAAATGGCGCGCGTTTCCGGAACAGTTATGCTTGACATAACCATATCAACTGACGGCAAGGTGCGGCGGATCAAATATATTTCTGGACCCGTCTTGCTCGGTCGAGCGGCCATGGCAGCAGTGAGCCAGTGGCAGTTCGAGCCTACCCTGCTCAACGGCCAACCTGTCGAAGTTGAAACTACCGTGCCCGTTCGCTTCAGTTACGGCGAGCCGGAGTTTACGATAAAGTTGGAGATACGCCCTCCCGGATCCTCGAGCGCCATCCTCACGGAATCAGTCGAAGCCATTGGCGCAGGCAAAAAAGCAAACTGGGCAAGCTTCATCGGCTTCTTTGAAGCTTCGACCTCGCATGTATGGCTTGACGCAATTCCTTCCACCGCCGAAGACAAACAGGGAAAGGTGAGCGTTGAGTTTGATATGCGGCATGACGGCAGCATAGACGGCGTGCTTTGGTTAACGCACTCCTCACACGATCCAGCGATTGATGACGCTGCGAAGCTCGCTATGCGCAAATGCGCGCCGTTTCAGAGCGTGCCGGCGGATTTTCCGTACCCAACCGTCAATTTCCGTGTCACATTTGCCTACGATCACCCGCATCCCGTCACGTCATCCCCCGGAACTGCAAAATGACTTTTCGTTCCAGCGGGCAACTCGCGCCTGTACTCGCGCTGGTCCTTGCCTGCTCATTTGCATCTAGCCGCGCGCAGCAGGAGCGTCCCGGCGTGCCGCAAGGCGCGCCGCCTGCAACATTCAGCATCACGCGACACGGCAAAATTATTTTCGAAGCCGACGTGCGCGAGCCCGGCTCCGCGCGCGCCGTGCTCACTGAGACCGTCGAAATCTCTGGCGTAAAATCGAAGCAGGACTGGACAGACTTCATCTCCGCGTTCGTTAACGCCACATCGCGCGCGTGGCTCAGCATGATTCCGCCAAGCGCGGCCGCGAAAAAAGGCAAAGTCGCCATCGCGTTCGCGCTGCATCGTGACGGCGCGCTCGAAGGCGCGCTTTCGATCCCGCAATCGAGCGGCGATTCGGCCATCGATGACGCCACGCGCCTCGCCATCGCCAAATCCGCGCCATTCAGTGAACTTCCATCGAGCTTCAGCGGTGCCGCCGCGCAATTCCGCGTCACCTTTGCCTATAATCGCCCGAATCCCCTCGCATCTACTAAAGACGAAGGAACCACGCCATGAAACGCTCAGCTGGAGTCACCGCCGCCTCAATTTGCGTAATTGTCGCGAGTGTTGCGTGGTGCGTTTACGTGCTTTGGAGTCTACCGCCCACGGGCAGAGAAGGAGTCGCGCTCCTCCTTGCAGGATCCATTTTCACGCTGCTTTTTGGCGTGTGGGGCATCGCGACAGGCATCGCTCTACTACGTTTGCGTCGATGGGCATGGGCCTGCCTCATCGTCATTTCTGGAGTAATGATCCTTTTCTCCGCTCCTGAATTGCTTCGCGCGCCAAAGCTCATTCGTGCCACCACCGGAGTGCCTACGGTAGGTGCGGGCCACTTCATCTCCAGTCAGTACTTCGACGTCATCGCTCTCGGCATTGTGCCCGTGGTTCTGGGCATCTGGTGGCTCGTATTTTTTCTACTGCCCAGCGTGCGTGCACAATTTGCTCCGGCTGTGCCTTCAACGGAAGCGAGTTTCGCTCCCGCGCGCTCTGGCGCGGTCGACGCTTCGGTAATTGTATTGCTCTTTGGCTCCGCGCTTGTGCTGCTGCTCGCGCTAATGATGCCGCTCACAGCGACGGCTCCGACTCCGTCCGCGCCGCCCCTTCCCTTTCGCGGAATCCTTATTGCAACTGGAGTCCTCTACTTGCTCGCCGCCGCGTGGGGCATTGTCACGGCAATTGGCGCGCTGAAGCGCCGCGCGTGGGGCCGCATTTTGATGATTGTCACAGCTGCGCTTGGCATCGCGTTCACCGTGCTTGGTTCATTCGGCGTGATTATGGCCGCTATAGTTACACCATCGAATCCGCTGCTGCCGACTGCTGTCATGCGCGACACTATAATTACAGGAACTCTTGTGATGCTCATTCCGCTGGGGATTTCCATCTGGTGGCTCATTCTTTTCACGCGCCCCCGCATCGCGCTCGAATTCGCATCGCCGAGCGCTGCATCACTAGCCGCGCCCGGAACTTCCATGCCGCTCGTTGACGCCGAGGCCAAACCCGCCGCGCCTGTTCCCGTACAATTCAACACGTCTCTATCC
>JASHYE010000534.1 GCA_030043155.1 Candidatus Acidiferrales bacterium
AGAAGGTTGGGCAGCCGAGCGACGCCGGCAAATGACCGAAGCAGCCGCAAATCCTCGTCCGCCGGAACAAAAGGCCGACGACGGGAACGGTGTCTCGAAACAGAAATCTAACGGCCTAAATCCCAAAGGCAAGCAGCGGAAGCGGGCCTCTCGGCCTTAGCCAAACCACGCACTTCTTTTGTCGCGCCCTGCTCCAAATCTCAACTGCCGCATGTGCTAGAATAACTGTGGAGAATCCGCAAAATGAAATTTGGCGTTGTCGTCTTCCCGGGATCGAACTGCGATCACGATACCTATCATGCCGTTGGGTCCGTCCTGCGCCAGCCCGTCGAACTTCTGTGGCATGATTCCAGCAATCTGGCTGGTTGTGACGCAATCATTCTTCCGGGCGGCTTTGCCTTCGGCGATTACCTTCGCACAGGCGCCATTGCGCGATTCTCTCCGATCATGCGCGCGGTAGAGCGCTTCGCAAACAGCGGCGGCCTTGTCATAGGTATCTGCAACGGCTTTCAAATCTTGCTCGAAGCGGGCCTGCTTCCTGGCGCGATGCTGCGCAACCGTCAACTGCGCTTTCTTTGCCGTTACGTTCACTTGCGCGTTGAAACCACTCGCACTCCTTTCACCTCCGCAGCTCGTCGCGGGCAGATCCTGAAAATTCCCATCGCTCACATGGACGGTTCGTATTTTTGCGACCAGAATACCCTCGCTGATCTCCAGCAAAACGATCAGATCGTCTTGCGATACACAACTCCCGCTGGCGAACTCAATGAAGCTGCCAATCCCAACGGTTCCCTTGCTGCAATCGCAGCCATTTGCAATCGTCAACGAAACGTCTTCGGCATGATGCCTCACCCGGAGAGAGCTGTGGAAAACTCGCTCGGCTCCTCCGATGGTCTCGTGATTTTCCATTCCATGATCAACAGCCTGGCGCATTCTGCCGGACGTGATGCCGAGTTGAAAGTCTCGGCTCCCGTCTAGCGTGCGCTTTTCTGGGAGGATGTCTGTGCGAAATTTCTCTCTCCGCGCGATCTTTGCCTTCGCATTTTTCGTTTCACTTCTCTGCCTCGCCCTCGTTCCTCCGCTGAAGGCACAAAGCACCGCCGCCCCGGTGGATTGGCATGCTCTTGAGAGCGAAGCTGTTCAGGATCTTTCTGCCTATATTCGTGTGAACACGACCAATCCTCCCGGAAATGAAATTCGTGCCGCACAATGGTATGCGAACATTTTCCAGAAGGAAGGCATTCCCTATCAAATCGCGGAATCCGCTCCCGGTCGCGGCAATATCGTCGCGCGCCTGAAAGGGAACGGCTCAGAACCAGCGCTGATTCTTCTCAATCACATGGACGTTGTACCGGTAAGCCGCGCTTTTTGGAGCGTCGACCCATTCGCCGGCCTTATTCGCGACGGATACCTGTGGGGCCGCGGCTCGCTCGACATGAAATCCTTGGGAATCGTCGAACTCCTTACGTTCCTCGAATTCCATCGCCTGAATGTCCCGCTTCGCCGTGACATCATTTTCATCGGCACTGCAGATGAAGAAGCTGGCGGAAATTTCGGCGCTGGATGGGTCGTCAAAGACCGTCCGCAATGGATCGCGGGTGCCGGATTCATGCTTACCGAAGGAGCCGGCTCGCTCGCCGACGACTCCGGGAAACCAATTTATTTTGGCGTCGGGCCAACGGAAAAAACGCCCGCCTGGCTGAGGCTCACCGCAACCGGCCGCGCCGGTCATGGTTCGGTTCCCATTCCCGATTCTGCGCCGAATCGACTGCTCGCCGCCCTCACGCGCCTGCGCCAGTACCGTCCGCCGCTGGAGCTCACCCCTCCTGTCGAAAACATGCTTCGCACTCACGCTCCATACGAGCCCGAACCGTGGCGCACCCGCTTCGCCAATCCAAAAGCATTTCTCGCCCAGCCCGATGCCTACTCTGAACTCGAGAAGCGCCCCGAAATCCTCGCGCGCCTCACCAATACAATTTCCATCACCGGCCTCAGCGGTTCAAACAAGGTCAACATCATTCCGCCGGAAGCCAGCGCCGAATTGGATTGCCGCCTGCTTCCGGGTTGGACCATCGAGCGCTGGGAGGCTGAGGTTCGCCGCATCATTGATGATCCAGCGATTCGCATCGACCTAATCCTCAATTTTCCGCCAGCGGCTTCCTCCACAAATACGCCGCTCTTTGCATCGATTCAAAAAGCCGTCCATGAGCGCTATCCAGATGCGGGAGTCGTCCAGACCGTCGATGCTGGATTTACCGATTCGCATTTCTTTCGCGACAAAGGCATCGTGAGTTACGGCTTCGAGCCTTTTGCGGTGATTGACGCCGATGATGAGCGCGTCCACGGCGATAACGAGCGTATTCCCATCCAAAGTTATGAAGATGGCCTGCAACTCTATTGGGATATCGTGTACGATTTCGCCCGCGCGAAATAGCTCCTCACAATGATTGGCACGAAGACAAAAATCACCGCCGAAGTCGCTTCCGAGCACGGCCTCACCGCAGAAGAATTTTCCCGCGTGCGGGAAATTCTGGGCCGCGATCCCTCGCTGACTGAGCTGGGCATTTTCAGCGTCATGTGGAGCGAGCACTGCTCCTATAAATCTAGCAAGGTGCACCTGAAGCGCCTGCCTACGTCGGGATCTCGAGTAGTCCAAGGCCCCGGCGAAAACGCCGGGGTCGTCGACATCGGCGACGGGTTCTGCGCCGTCTTCAAGATCGAATCACATAATCACCCGAGCTTTGTCGAACCATTTCAAGGCGCAGCTACCGGCGTCGGCGGGATCTTGCGCGACATTTTCACCATGGGGGCGCGCCCTATTGCCGTTCTCGATTCATTGCGCTTCGGCCCACTCGCGCCCGGCGATTCTGTTACGGAATCAGAAGCCGCGCGCAATCGGCGTATTCTCGACGGCGTGATCAGCGGCATCGCCTTCTACGGGAACTGCTTTGGCGTCCCCATCGTCGGAGGAGAAATTCATTTCGAGCCTTGCTATTCCCACAATCCGCTCATCAACGTGCTCGCGCTCGGCATCGCGCCACGCGATGAACTTTTCTTTGCGCGCGCAAAAGGCCCGGGCAATCCCGTCATCTATGTCGGCGCGAAAACCGGTCGCGATGGAATCCACGGTGCATCCCTGCTGGCCTCCGCGGAATTCGACGAAAAATCCCAGCAGAAGCGCCCCAATGTGCAGGTCGGCGATCCTTTCATGGAAAAGCTTTTGCTCGAAGCATGCCTTGAAGCGATGCATACCGGCGCCATCGTCGCCATTCAGGATATGGGCGCCGCCGGACTGACCAGTTCTTCCTGCGAAATGGCCTCGCGCGGCGGGATGGGCATCGAAATCGATCTCGACCGCGTGCCGCAGCGCGAAACTGGCATGACCGCTTACGAAATTATGCTCAGCGAATCGCAGGAACGCATGCTGCTTGTTGCTGAGCGCGGGCGCGAACGCGAAGTGTTCGATGTCTTCCGCAAATGGGGCCTCGATGCAGTGACTATCGGCAAAGTAACCTCCGACGGCCGTCTGCGCGTCTTGCAAGGCGGCCAAATCGTCGCAGAGATTCCGGCGCATGCAATTGCCGAAGAGGGTCCCGTTTATAAGCGGCCGATCGCGACCCGAAAAATCGAATCCAGCTCAAGCGCTCTGGCAGAATTTGCTCCAGCCAGTACGAATTTGAATGACAATTTCCGCAAATTGCTGGCATCTCCTGCAATTGCCTCCAAACAGTGGGTGTTTGGTCAATACGATTACATGGTCCGTACAAATACGCGCACTCCCCCCGGCGCGGGCGACGCCGCCGTAGTGCGCATCAAGGAAACCAAGCGCGCGCTGTCGCTCTCCACGGATGGAAATGGCCGCTGGTGTCAGCTTGTGCCGCGCCAAGGAGCAATGCACGCTGTAGCCGAAGCCGCGCGCAACGTTGCATGCACAGGAGCGCGTCCTGTTGCAGCAACGAATTGCCTCAACTTCGGCAATCCCGAAAAGCCCGAAATCATGCGTCAATTCAGCGACATCGTTGACGGTATTGGCGATGCTTGCCGTGCGTTAGGTACGCCAATTACCGGCGGAAACGTCAGCTTCTACAACGAAACTCTCGGACGCGCGATTTA
>JASHYE010000535.1 GCA_030043155.1 Candidatus Acidiferrales bacterium
GACTGATATTCAACAGCACGCCCGTTGCGAGCAGCATCACAACCAAGCTCGATCCACCGTAGCTGATGAACGGCAGCGGAATTCCTTTGGTCGGCATCAATCCGAGCACGACGCTCAGATTCACCAGCGCCTGGCCGACGACCAGAGTTGTGATTCCCAGCGCGAGCAGCCGTCCGAAAGCATCCGGCGCGCGAAAAGCCGTGCGAAAACCTCTCCAGGCGTAGATTCCAAAAAGCACGACGATGACCAGCGCGCCAATGAAGCCCAGTTCTTCACAGGTGACTGCGAAAATGAAATCGGTGTGCGCTTCGGGAAGATAAAAAAGCTTCTGCTTGCTCTCCATCAGGCCAACGCCAGTGAGGCCGCCGGAGCCGACAGCGATGAGTGATTGCAGCAGCTGGAAGCCTCGGCCCTGCGGATCGGCGTTCGGCGAAAAAAACGTGAGAACGCGCTCGTAGCGATATTGCGCGTGCACAATCAGAAGCCAGATAGCAGGCACGGAAAGCGCAGCAAGCCCGCCAATATATTTGAGCGACAATCCCGCTTCAAAAAGCATTGCGAGGGCGACGAGAAAAATCATGCAGGAAGTGCCGAGATCAGGCTCGCGCAGAATAAGCGTGAGCATCACGAGAATCGGGCCAAGCGCGGGAAGAAGAGAATGCTTCCAATCGTTGACACCAACGCCGCCCGGACGCATCCGCAATTCCAGAAACCACGCCAGATACAAAATCACGACAAGCTTGGCGAATTCGGAAGGTTGCAGGCTGATGGGTCCGGCGTGAATCCAACGATGCGTCGCGTGAGTGCGATCGAGAAACAGCACGCCAATCAGCATCAGCAAAATCAGCGCAACGCTCGGGTAAATGATGCGCGGCTGTCGGAGCCTGCGGTAATCGAAGTTCATCAGCCGAATCATTCCAAACAATCCGATCACGAGAAAAACCACCTGGCGCTCGAGGAAAACGTAGCCGTTGCCATACATTTGGCGCGCCGTTACCGCCGACGCGCTAAAAACCATCACGATGCCGATAAGGCAAAGCGCCAGCGTCACTCCGAACAATTTCCGATCGTGCTGCAAACTTCGCGGCATGCTTACCCTTTCCTCGCTGAATTCTGAGCCGTGCTTTCCGCGGATAGCTGCGCCACCAGTTCCTTGAATTCGCGCCCGCGCTGCTCGAAATTTTCGTACTGATCGAAACTGGCGCAGGCAGGCGCGAGCAAAACGGTATCGCCGGCTTTGGCATGTTCGAAAGCTGTAGCGATAGCGATCCTGAGCGTGCCAACACGCTTCATGGCAACAGCTCCGTCGAGCTCAGCTGCGATTTTGTCCGCTGCGGCGCCGATCAATAGGACGAGCTTTGCTTTCTGCCGCAACGGTTCGCGCAGTGGTTCGTACGGGCTGCCTTTGTCTTTGCCACCCAAGATCACAATGAGCGAACCAGAAAATGCGTCGATGGCTTTTAAGGCCGCGTCAACATTCGTCGCTTTGGAATCGTTATAAAAACTCACTCCAGCAATTTCGGCGACGAATTCGAGGCGATGTTCCACGCCCGGAAAACTGCGCACAGCGCCTTCAATCGCATCCGTCGGCGCACCAGCCAGAATTGCCGCCGTAGAAGCAGCGAGAACGTTTTCCAAATTGTGTTCACCGCGCAGGGGAATGTCGGTGCGACGCATCAGGACGCTCTCGCTGCCCTCACGACGGAAAAAAATCTGATCGCCGCGCAAAAACGTTCCAGCGGCGAGGCGCTTTTGACGGCTGAACCAGAATGTCTGCCCGTGCGCCGGTCCACGCTGCGCAACCTGCGGATCATCGGCATTCAACACGGCGGCATCACGGTCGAGCATGTTCTTGAAAAGATTTTGCTTCGCGCGCGCGTATTCCTCGAACGACCCATGGCGGTCGATGTGATCGGGTGTGAGATTGAGCAGCACACCAACGTCGGGACGAAACGCATCGATGGTTTCGAGCTGAAAGCTGCTCACTTCCGCCACAGTCACCGACGAGTCGCTGGAAGCTTCCACGCGTGCCAGCAGCGGCGTTCCGATATTTCCACCGACGAGCACGGGGATTTTTGCGGATTGCAAAATGTGGCCGACCAGCGACGTGGTTGTCGTTTTTCCGTTGGAACCGGTTATTGCGACCAATTTGCCGCGCAGCAGCCTCCAGGCAAGCTCAATCTCGCTCCAAACGGGAATATTGCGATTGCGAGCCAGTTCGAGGCCCGGCAACTTTGCAGGAACCCCTGGACTCACGATGATGAGGTCGTGATTCAGAAAAAGCTCGGGACGCGAGCCGCCGAATTCGATCGCGACTCCAGCAGCGCGCAATCTTTCGGCGGTGCTCGCGAGAGCAGATTCCGGCTTCTCGTCGATGCCGGTGACGTGCGCGCCATAGGCGGCGCAGAAAAGCGACACGACAATTCCGGTTCGTGCCAGTCCAACCACCAGCACGCGTTTTCCTTCGAGATCGACTCCCTGTCTCACGCCTTTACCTCAGTTTCAAAGTCGTCAGCGAAAACAGCGCAAACACCAGCGCCGCAATCCAGAATCGCACGATGATTTTCGACTCGCTCCAGCCCAGCAACTCAAAGTGGTGGTGCAGCGGCGCCATACGGAAGACGCGTTTGTGGCGCAGCTTGAAAGAACCGACTTGAATGATTACCGAGACAGCTTCCACGACGAAAATGCCGCCGATGAAGAGCAGGAGGATTTCCTGTTTGATGATGACGGCGGTGACTCCGATGACTCCGCCCAGTGCGAGCGACCCAACGTCGCCCATGAACATTTCCGCGGGATGCGCGTTGTACCAGAGAAATCCAAGTGACGCGCCGACAACAGAGCCGCAGAAAATCGTCAGCTCACCGACTTCGGGGATTCGCTGAATATCTAGATATTCAGCAAAGCGGGCGTGGCTGCTGATGTACGTGAGAATCGTCAGCGCGCCAGCAGCGACGACCACGCAGCCAATCGCAAGGCCATCGAGGCCATCGGTGAGATTCACCGCGTTCGACGCGCCCACGATAACGAAAACCAAAAAGACTACGAACGGCACAAATGCGAGCAGCCAAATGTGCGGGCGAAGAAGCAACGAGCGGACCACCAAATCCGGATGAAGCCTCTTGAAAAATGGAACGCTTAATTCCGTGGAATACGCGCCGCGCTGCTGGAGCGCGAGCAAAACAGCGCCGACGCCAATACAGGTGAGCACCTGATAAAAGAATTTCGCTTTGGCGCTCAAGCCCATGCTGCGCTTGCGCACGACTTTGTTGTAATCGTCTACGAAACCAATGATGGCGAACGCGACCGTCGCTCCGAGAGCAAGCAGAGCATAAGGGCTGCGTAAGTCCGCCCAGAGTAACGTCGGCACGACGATGGCTGCAACCACCAGCACTCCGCCCATCGTTGGCGTGCCAGCTTTGGCTTGATGGCGTTTTGGGCCTTCCTCGCGAATGTACTGGCCGATTTGCATTTGCCGGAGATGGCGAATCGTCCAGGGGCCAAAGACAAGCGTCAGAAATAATGCGGTCAGGCTGGCGAGCGCCGTGCGCACGGTAATGTAACGGAACACGTTGAGCGGGCTGTAATGCGGGCGGAGAACTTCGACGAAAAGATAGTAGAGCATCTCAGCCGGCCCTCTCGTGCATTGCGTGAACTCTTTCGGCGCCCGCTTCAGCCAGAGGAAATTTCTCGCGCAGTCGCGAGGCAATGGATTCCATGTGGACGCCGCGCGAGCCTTTGATCAACGCCAAATCTCCGGGTGCAATGAACTCCGCAATTTTCTGTGCAGCCTCTTCGGATGAAGCAAACATCGCGGTTCGCTCCGGCGGAAGTCCGGCTTCGATTGCGCCTTGAACAATCCGTTCTGCGTCTCCCGCAACGCCGAAAATCCAGTCGACTTCCGATTTTTTAGCGGCGTATCTGCCCACGCGCTCGTGCAATTCACCGGAAGCAGGTCCGAGCTCGCGCATTTCGCCAGCCACGAGAATGCGGCGGCGATAGCCCGGCGTGGCGGCGAGCAGGTCGAGCATGCGCTCAAGCGCCACAGGGTTTGAGTTGTAACAATCGTTGATGACCGCGAAACCGGCAGCGAATTTCAGAAATTCACCGCGCATGGAGGCGGGTTGGAGCGACGGAAAAACCTGCTTGGCTTCCGAAGCGCTGATGTTCCATTCGCTCGCGGCAGCCAGAGCGGCGAGCGCGTTAGCCACGTTGTGACGGCCCGGCAAAGGCAAGCGCAATCGCGCCAGTTCTTCGGGAGACTCATAATCGAATGCAGAACCATCCATGCCGCGATCTTCGATATTTTCCGCGCGAAACTCAGCGGATTCAGAGAAGCCATAACGAAGCACGCGGCCGCGGAAGCCTTCACCAAATTTAGAAACGCGCGAATCGTCGGCATTGAGCACGGCAACAGGCCCGCTCCCGCCGAGACCCTCGATGAGTTCGCGCTTGGCCAAGGCAATTTCATCGACGGAAGAAAAAAACTCCAAGTGCACGGGCGCAACATTGGTCACGACGCCCACATCAGGGCGCGCGATTTCGGCGAGGCGCGCGATCTCTCCGCGATGCGACATGCCCAGCTCCACCACAGCGGCATCGTGCTCATCGGTCAGGCGGAAGAGTGTCAGCGGCAGGCCGTATTCGTTATTCAGATTGCCTTCGGACTTCAAGACGCGAAACCGCGCGGCCAGCAATGCCGCAAGAATTTCCTTGGTGGTTGTTTTGCCTGCAGAGCCAGTGACCGCGGCAATGCGCCGTGACGGCTGCGCTTTGCGCCACTCATCGCAATATTTCGAGGCAAGTTCCTGCAAGGCGCGCACTGTATTTTCGACAGCCAGAAGTTTGCCTCGGATTGCCTCGGGGTAATCGTGGGCTCGTTGGGATTCCACCAGAGCGACGACGGCGCCTCGCTCAAGAGCCGCAGCGACGTAGTTGTGACCGTCAAATCGCGGGCCGCGAATGGCGACAAAAAGCTCTCCAGGCCGAATGGTTCGCGAATCAATCGAGACGCCGGCCAGTTGGGCCAGGGAATCGGCGGACGTGGGAACCGAAACACCCACGGCATTCGCCACATTTGCCACCGTCCACCGCATCGCTTCTCCACAGGGCTGGAAGCCACCATCTCCGAGAACCGAATTCAATTTCCCGCTTAAAAATTTTTCGCTGCGTCGTAACCGTGACTGCCGAGCACGCGCCGCGCAACTTCGCGGTCGTCAAATTCCACGGACCCATCGCGAAGCACCTGAACTGTTTCGTGTCCCTTGCCGGCAAGCAGGACGATGTCGCCTGCCTTCGCTTCGCTGAGCGCCATCTCGATCGCCTTCCCGCGGTCCGGCTCCACGCGATATTTCGCGCCCGTCTTTTGCAGGCCAACAAGGACGTCATTGATGATGCGGAGCGGATCTTCGCTTCGCGGATTGTCGCTGGTCAAAATCACCAGATCGCTCAGCGAACCCGCGGCCTCGCCCATGAGCGGGCGTTTGGTGCGATCGCGATCACCGCCCGCGCCGAAAAGCGTGATGATGCGCTTCTCTGGCGATAGCTCGCGCGCGGTGGAAATGAGGTTGCGAAGCGCGTCATCCGTGTGCGCGTAATCCACAATGACGAGAAACGGCTGCCCGCACGCAATGCGCTCGAATCGCCCGGGAACGCTTTCCAGCTCGCGAATGCCGCGCTCGATGGCGTCATTGCTGATCCCGAGCACGATTCCTGCGCCAATCGCGGCAAGAATGTTGTAGACATTGATCTTCCCGACGAGCGGCGACCGAATCTCGATATTCCCAGCGGGTGTTTGCGCCGTAAATTCCAGGCCGGAGAACGAGAGCGGATACTTCTGCGCTTTGATCTGCGCGCCATTTTTCAAACCATAAGTAAGCGTTCGCCGCGCGACGCCATCGAGCTGCTTGCCGTAAGGATCGTCGCTGTTGATGACGCCCGTCTCCGCCGGCCCTGCGCCGGTACCGGCAAACAGGCGGCGCTTGGCCGCGAAATACTCCTCAAACGACTTGTGATAATCGAGATGGTCGCGCGTCAAATTGGTGAAAACGCCCACTGCAAAATGGCAGCCCCAAAGGCGGTCCATAGCAAGCGCATGGGAACTTGCTTCCATCACCACAGTTTTGCCGTTTTCGTCTCGGATTTCGGCGAACATTTGCTGCAAATCGAGCGATTCGGGCGTGGTGTTGACGGCTTCGCGGCGCCCGCGGGGAGTTCGCGCGCCAATCGTGCCGACCAAGCCGCTGCGGGTTCCGTTCGCCCGGAGAATCGAATCGATCAAATAAGTTGTCGTCGTTTTTCCGTTTGTTCCAGTGACTCCGATCAGCTGTAGCGAATTTGCCGGATTCGCGTAAAAATTCGCGCTCGCAATCGCCAGCACTCGCCGCTGCGCTCCATCCTGCATTTTTACCCAAGTGACATCTTTTGGCAGCGAGCCGCCGTATTCCTCTTCGCTGGCAATCGCGCTTGCCCCGCGTTTTATTGCGTCTGCGACGTACTTATTCCCGTTCTCTTTTTCGCCCTTCAATGCAAAGAAGAGGCCGCCCGGCGCCACTTTCCGGCTATCGTACGCGAGGGAGCGAATTTCCGTTTCTCCTTTGCCCGCGATTCGAGCAATTTCTGCGCCAGAAAAAATTTGGCTTAATTTCATGGCCATTTCCGCAAGCGCTGTTCCTCCGCCTCCGCTCTTCTCGTTTGCACGGCTGTTATCGTGTGATCCCATTTGATCGTCTAATTGTTGCTTGGCGATGTGCCGGAAGCGTCAGCGCTGCGCCCGAAGTGCACGATGACCCT
>JASHYE010000536.1 GCA_030043155.1 Candidatus Acidiferrales bacterium
AAAATGCCCCACTCCGTCCCCTTCTTTGAAGCCGCAAATACATTCCCATTGGGGCATGCGGCTAATGTGAAGACTCCGAGCGGATTTTGCGGGCTCTTAAACCGATGCGCAACGGAACCGTCCAGTGAGAATTCAACATATGCCTGCTGTTTCGCGTAATACCAGCCAACGCCGTCGCCCCAGGAAACGAGAATCGAAGGCGGACGCCCAATAGCAGTCGAATCCGGTATGTTCAGCAGGGGAGCGATCGACCCGAGAAGCTTCCCGCTCCTGTCGTAGCGAAGTATGAGTTGATCGTCGTTGCCTGGTTTTTCGCCCGGGTAAGTCGCCCTCTTGTACCCTGAAACCCAAATCGTATCGTCAGTAGGCATTGTGACTGACTCAGGGAAGAAATTCGCAGGGCGTATCACCATCTGATGACGCCGGTCAGCGGACACCCACGCTATGAAAGTAGCACCCCTTGAGTCATTCGAATAAACAGTGCCAACCATTGCCAGCGATCCGTCTTTCCCGAGCGCGACCGAATTGTCGTAGAGGTTGATCCGGTCCACGCCTGGCATGGTAAAGCTGAAGCTGGAGAGCCGGTTTCCGTCGCGGTCGAAAGTAATGAACGTCGGAGAAGCCGACCAGCGGTCCTCGACTACCACCAGGTTGCCGCCCGTCCACTCAGCGAAATTCCCTCGAACCACGCTGAACGGCATCGGAATAGTATGGCTTACCGTGACTGTGTCCGCGTGGCGGGGCGCAGCCGCAACGTTCATGGCACATACCAAAACCACGAAAAGCGAGGACCCGATTGCCATCGAATATTTGCTCACGTTAGCCTCCTCACAGCAGATTGCGTCGTCGCAAGCCTCCTGATGGGAGATCGCGTCGTCATTGGAGATTGCACCGTCGCGAGCCTCCGAATAGCAGATTACTCAGTCGGACGCGACCTTCCTTATCCTCTTACCTTATGGTCTTACGTTTCCCGCCCCGGAGTAGCTTATATCTTCCGCCACTTCCTCCAAATGTCAACATGCACTTTGCCGCCCCGCGGCCAAATTAGCCGCGCGCGGTTAACTCCGCGTTGCGCCTGCCCCGTCTTTGCTTTTTGAAGCCCGATGGCCTTCGTAGCGGCGGGCTTCAGACCGGCAATGCAGGCGCCCATGTGCCACGTCACGACATGCCACCTCTATATTTTCCTGTCTGTTTTATCTAATGTCTATACACTTTTAATATATTAACTTGACATTTAAAATACCTCTGCGGTACCGTCCACAACACTCTTCGGACCGGCCCCGGGGCAGGCCCCCAATATCTTGGCTAAGAACTCATGAACGGAGTGACGCCTGATGAATAGCGATTCCCGGATCCAGCCTCGGAAACCTTGGGTGAATGCTGGAAGTCTCCCGAAGTGGTTTTTGACCTGTGTGATTCTTACCATTTTTTCAAGCGCCTCCGCTCAGAGCCAGCAAAATCCGAATATCGTGCACACGCGTCCGGTTGCAACCAATCTCTTCGCAGCTCCGCCGCAGTCAGACGAAGCCTTCACCTGTCCAAAAAATATTGTTGATGAAACTCTGGCTGTACCCAAGCTGGGTCCGATAACCGAGGATACAACTACGGTCACGGCGACCCTCCCCGTCGGCACACGTGGTCACGTTGGGATTTGCGTTAACGGAAAGCCGGCGGGGATTGCGTTCAGGCCTGATCTGAGTGGGGCATTTAGTGTGCCGCTAGACACAAAGTTGAAGGCTGGAGAGACGGTCGAGGCACAATTGTTTCTGAGATCAGTGGATGAGGATGGTAAAGAAGTCGTTCGCTTCGGTCCCCCCAGCCAAAAAGTAACCGTCACACAAGGAAGCTGCAAGAAGGCCGGGAGTTTGAGTTTGGCAGAGCCGCCAACCCTGGTCGTCAAGACTAACAGCGATGATACTCTTGCAACCTATTCCGGTACCATAAACTCAAACAAATCAACGAGCGCCTCAATTCGCATCTGCGTCAATGACATTCCCGCAACAAATCCGATATCGATTCAAGATGGGAAATTTGATGGTGGCACAGCCTCGATAAGTGTCAAAAGGGGTGACAAGATCACTGCCCAGGTTGTTTCTTCGGACAACCCGCCGGGATATAGCCCAGTCAGCACTGCGTTCAAAGTGGGCACAGTCACGGCCGCAAAGTCGCCATCCGCCATAATCGTGATGATTGCCGGATACGAGCAGGCCGGCTACAGCGCTATGGGACTGAGCGGCAATGCATTCGTGCAAATGTTCTATGGCGGTCCCTCGACTCATAATTGGTCTGGGTGGGGCAAGGTCCGCTTGTTGGGCGCTCCGCAAGCCGCAACCGAAGGAGTTGTCGGCTCGTTTACGAATCCACAAGGGCAGATTACTACCCAAAGCTATTCCACCGTCGGTCAGGCCTTGGATTTCACGGTCGGCCCAAGACTTCAGCTAAGCCAGAACTGGGGCATCATTGCTGACGTTGGTGCCACCACACCTCTTTCTTCCCAAAGCACTCCTCTCACGTTCGTCGTTCCTGCCGCAGGCACAGTCGAATGTTCGACGCTCATCAGTCGCTTCTCCCCGCAGAATGGATATAACCCTGGCTTGGCAGCTTCGACTACTCCGGGAACCTGCCTCCAGGGTGGCTATACCGACATCGCATTCGCGAATCAGGACCGGTCGAACTTCCTCTTGAAGTATGCGGCGGGATTCCGCACTACCTTCCCAAGGGCTTGTCAGGGTGGTACGGCAGGTCATCCGTGCTCCAATGCCTACTCAGTATTGGATGTAACACTCGGCCAGGATGAATCCATATCCGGCGGCAGGCTTCACGGCCCTGTTTTCAAACTGGACGGAGAACTGCCCGTGCCCATCTCAGGTTCTTCGTGGTTGTACCTCTTCGGCTCCGCATACATCCGCCTGCAAGGTAATGTTAACCTTTCCCCTTTGATCTTACAGGTTCCCACTACGCCGGTAACCGTTCCATCTCCTTCCGTGTTCGTTCTTCCCTTGCGGCAACCCAATCGCGACTATTTCCGCATCGGAATTGGGCTCAATCTCGATCAAGTCCTCTGCAAAATGAGCGCCTCCGGCTGTCCCAATCCCAATTCCGGTTCCACCTCGCCGTTGTCTTCCGGCTCGAGTTGAAGAATGGCCTGGCGGCCCAGGTTAGCTCCGGTTTTGCGGGTGCCCCATGCTCGCCTTCTGAGCGTGGGGCCTTCTTCAACCCTCCCGACCCATAGTCCAATTCCGCCACTTAGCCCGTCGACTCGTCGATTCCGGCCACCGTTCTTCCTTGACTTATAGTTAACTCTATGGTACACAATGTCGTGGCCGGATGCTCCAGCCGACTGGGAAGTTAGATCGAGAGGAGAAAGGCGGGCCGCGAAACCGCGGCCTTTTGATTTTTCTAGGGGAGTGCAAGGCGCAGTAGCCGATTTTTGGCGGAGGCGCTTCGCTTTTTATGCGCTTTTCAAATTTCTAATCGCCAGACCTATGGAAAATTAGAAGTGAGCGTAAGTTGCGGAAAACAAAGGGAAGGAGTCGT
>JASHYE010000537.1 GCA_030043155.1 Candidatus Acidiferrales bacterium
GATTTTCAGGACATCATGGACGGGGTCGATCTGCTGATTTCCAAGGGCATCGCCGATCCGGATCGCTTGGGCATCGGTGGCTGGAGTTATGGTGGGTTCATGACAGGTTGGACGATTACGCATACGGATCGTTTTAAGGTTGCGATCGACGGGTCCGGAATTTCAGACATCACTTCAATGGCGGTTACTTCCGACATCGCGCCAAGCTACTTCACCGAATATTTCGGAGAATTAGCTGAGAACCGCAAACTTTACGATGAACATTCGCCGGTACGTTTTCTGGAAAATTGCCACACTCCTGTTCTCGTGATGGTGGGCGAAGCGGATTCTCGCGTACCGGTCTCGCAGAGTGAGGAATTCTACAATGGCCTGCATTTCCTGGGCCGAGAGGCAGAGATGGTGCGCTACCCTCGTGAGCATCATATTTTTGCGGAAAAGGCTCACCAAATCGATTCGCTAGAGCGCATGCTCCATTGGTACGACAGTCACTTAAACTGAAGAACGAACAAATTTTTCACCGAGAAGAGCCTGGCATGTTAAAGCAAGCTAGGCGCAAAAGAATGCCATCAAGTTAATCGGCTGCTGTAGGCAAGCTTTGAAGATCGCGTCTCGCGTCATTGGCGATTCATTGTGCCCGCAGAATTCGCGGGTTTATCACTCCACCACCAGAGCGGCGCGAGCGGTTTCTCCTCTGGCCACACCTCGTTCATCGTGTCGCCTTCGAACATCTCTCCGTTTTTCATGACATATTTTACCGAATTGGTGTTGTGAATATCGGCGAGTGGATCTTTCGAAAACACGATCAAATCTGCCAGTTTTCCCGGTTCGATGCTGCCAAGATCCTGCGCTAGTCCCAACGCAATCGCTCCATGAATGGTCGCAGCGCGAAGAACGTCCATGTTGGACATTCCGCCGCTGGATAGAGCCCACAACTCCCAGTCATAACCGAGCCCCTGAAATTCTCCATGGCTTCCGACCAGAACGTAACCGCCTGCGTCTACAATCTTTTTGTCTGTTGCCGCCAGTTTTGGAAAGATCTGCTCGTCGTTGCTGAACCACATTCGCCTCTTCGTGTCGCTATCCACCAAGTCATGGGGCATGAATCGGTTCACTTTTGGATCATCATGGACGTTCGTGTTTTCAAAGAAATAGTTCTGTGCCCATGGCCCTCCATAGGCGACAATCAACGTAGGTGTGTAAAAGACCCCAGTTTGCGCGAGAAGTTGGATAACATCGTTGTAAAGCGGCACGACGGGCATACTATGTTCGTTGTTGAAACCATCGATAATGTGTGTAAGGTCCAGCTTCGTGTCAATGCCGCCCTCGGTTGTCGGCACCACGTTTAGTTGTTTGCACGCTTCAATTACCCATTGCCGCTGCAGCCGATTTCCCACCAGGTAAGATTTGATAAAATTCGTTCGATAGTACTTCTTGTATTTTGCGATGTAGTCGAAGGCCTCGTCATAAGACTGAAAATCCGTATCCGCAAAAACGCCCGGGCCCGTCGAATATGCACGCGGTCCAATTATGTCGCCGGTATCCACCAGGTCTTGGTACGCGAACATATCATTCGTCATGGTCTGTGGATCGCGGCCCGCGGTTACGCCGTAAGCCAGGTTAATCAGGAAATCCCAGTTGTCCATATCCAACACGCCGCGGCGAATTTCCTTCCAATGAGGATGTAAATCAATGAAGCCTGGCGTAATCGTTTCACCTTTCACGTTCACAATCTTTGCTTCCGAGGGAATAGAAACGGAACCATGGCGACCCACGGCAGCGATGCGGTTGTTGTGAACCACAATGTCTGCGTTTTCGATGATTTCGTTGTTGTGCATGGTGATCACTTTTGCGCCGCGCAACACAATCGTTCCTGATGGCGTATATCGTGGAAATTCCAAGTCGACATCGAACTTTGCAACTGAGGGATCGTCCTCGATCATCGTCGCGTGATGTGCCTCGTCGTTTTTCTGCGCGGCCGGGCCGGCTGCGGCACGCTCGATCGATATACTTGAGAGTGGCCTGCGGAAGAATGTCGAGCCGACAGCCCAGGTAATCGTTTGGCCTCCATCCGCCCACTGGAGGTAGTCTGCGCCAATATCCGTCAACTTCTTGACCGGCAGGTCTGGTGTGTAGACATTCACGGTTGGTGCATCGCCGAAATGCGGAACAGCGATGAGGTACATCTGATAATCCACCAGGGCCAGCGCCCATTGCCCATCTGGACTGATGCGCACATCGGCGGCTGGCGCTCCCGGATGGTCCGGGTCTTCAAACGATTCTGGTTTTCCCAAAACCTTTAGAACAGTTCGCCGCTCCGTTCCGTCATAGCGCATCGAATACAAACCTTCACTTGGGGAATATGCGTACACGAGGTCCTTCTCCGGGCCGAAATGCGGATGGATACCACCGTCCGCAGGCCGGATGATGTGTACGTCGCCTCCATCCGCAGAGACCCACACGATGTCTGACCCGAATACAGTTCCGCTCCATTCGGTTTCCTCATCCACGCGCGTCTCGCGCGCTGCGCGCAGTGCAACGATGCGGGATCCGTCGGGCGACCAGCTTGGCTCGGAGTAGTAGGCTGGCACACGGGTGATCTGCTCAGGCGATCCCTGGCCATCCGCGCGTGCTTTCCATATCTGCCCGCCCTTCTCAGACCACGTCACGTACGCAATCCAATTCCCATCAGGAGACCACGCGGGCTCGAATTCGCGCTCATTCGCGGTTGTCAGCCGCACCGGCCGTCCTCCTGGTATGTTCATCACGTAAAGGTGCGTGAGCACCGAGAAAGCCAGTGTTTTTCCATCTGGCGACTGCATCGGCGCTTGAATAAGCCGCGCACGCACTGGCCCTTCATCCACGCGGGTAGGAAAGTACAACTTCGGCCCTATTTTCCGGTCAATTTCAGCAGAAAAGGGAATCAACTCGTCCGCTCCATCCAAAGTGCTCACACGGTGGATCTTTCCTCCATAGGAGACAACGATAGACTTTCCATCTGGCATGAACGCGTATCCGGGAAGCATCCCTCGACTGAACAGCGTTTCCTGAGCGTCATGTTGCACAGGGTATTTCAGCCAATGATCTTCTCCAGTCGTCAAATTGCGAATGCGCAGAGCGGTCTCGCCTTCATAATGCGTGCCGTAAACCAGCTCCGTCCCGTCCGGCGAAATCGCAGGCCGAATGCCGCTGCCGATGGCATCTGTAATCGTATCTTCGTCGCCGGTCACCATATTACGGCGCGCAATCTGGCACAACGGGTATGTCACGTCGTAAACATTAAAGAGACCTGGCCGCTTCGTATAGTAGAGATACTTGCCGTCGGCTGTGAGTGCCGGACCAATGGTGTGAGACCATTGACTTGGTGGCGCTCCCGGACGAGGCTGCGCCTTGGTGATCTGGACTCCTGTTCCGCCCCTTAGGTAGTACATCCAGAGTTCATACGCTCCAAATGGCTCCTGCGTCTGCCGCGCCGCGATTACCGCCCGCCCATCGTGCGACCAGATTGGTGTGGCAAATTGACTGTGTTTGTCATCGGTGAGCTGCAGCAGATCCTTGCCGTCCGCGTTTGCAACCCAAACATTTTCCGCGCCGCTGCGATCACTCACGAAGACGATCTTTGAACCATCCGGCGAAAAGTGAGGCTGGCTGTCAAATTCCATGCCAGTGGTGATTTGGACTGCGTGCCCGCCTGCGATCGGCAGTGTGTAAAGATGCCCCAGCAGCTCAAATACGATGATCTTGCCATCCGGAGACACGTCCAGAGAGATCCATGTGCCCTCATCTGTGGTCAGTTTCACTTCGCGCTCCGACGTCAGAGGAAGTCCTTCTTTGACCGCCGAACTGTCTTGCGCGGCATGTAATGGTGCCGGTAGAATCAAACCGCAAACAAACAGACAAACAGCGATTACAGCCCAACCGAGAGTTTGACAGAGTCGCACGCGCAGCCTCCAAAAAGGCGATCTTTGATCCTCAATTACCAGCGATGCTCAGAAATTCGACCCGCAATATCTCGACAGACAATGCCAAAATTCGTCGCCGTGACAGATTCCTAGGGTATTTCACCCATGGATCCCTGCGAAGGCTGCCCGATTGAACCGGCCAGCACTTTTGTGGTCAGTATAGCCACCGGGGTAAGAAAGAAAGTAAAACGGCCAATCTGGGTGAATGGATCAATCCCACGTACCGTCAGGCGTATGTGCATCGGCTTGCTGACGTTTCCAGGCTGGAACTCGCGCCCCGGCAGCAGTGGCGTGAAATCCCACACGGCTCCTTCGACGCTGCTCTGGACAGTTCCGGCTCCAATGGTCACGTTACCTATATAGGAGCCTGCGTCCAGAACCCTTACCTTCAACGGCCCTTCAATTGTGGATTTACTTTCATTTCTCAGACGAAGATCGAATTCCAGCGAATGCGTTTTGATGTTGTAGTATCTGTTCAAAAATTCAAGATGTACGAGTTTGCTGGCGTCGCTCAATTCCGAGAGTTCGAGACTCCCGTTTTTGATCGCCTTACCGTCCACAGTGACATCAGTGGTCCAAAGCTGAGGCGTGCCTGTGGGATTGGCCACCCAAAGTGGATGAAATCCTCCATCGGCATCGGCGGTAAGGCCCATTGTGTGGCCACCGTGAAACGTGAACCAGCCTATGGAAAGGTCGTTGGTCGAGCTGATGCTGTCGGCACCGCCAAACAGGGGAACACGATCGCCACGGCCTGGTTCGTAATCTACATTGGATATTTTTTCGCTGGGCAGAAAGGTTTCTCCACCGTCTAACGAAGCGCGAAAACGGAGAGCCCAGCCGAGATTGTCATCGTAGTCTCGCCGGTCGAGCCATGTAACGCCAACAACCCCTTCCTGGTTGACGGCAACAACGCCATGGATAT
>JASHYE010000538.1 GCA_030043155.1 Candidatus Acidiferrales bacterium
AAGCGTCCAGCCGATCAAGAGTCAGAGAGGTGATAGCCTCCGCGTCGTCGTGGGCCGTGCGCCAGTCATCCGCAGGAATTGCGCCAGAAAGGATGCGCTCCCAATTCTGCCGGACGTAAAATTCCGCGGCCGCGAGGCGGTCGAAATAACGGCGGCGCAGCTTGCGCCGCGCGAGGATGAAACCGATAAGCGCAAAAATACCTGCGATAGAGAAAGTAATCGCGCGAAAGACGAATCGCGCGGCCTCCGTGCCTATGGCCTGCAGCAGCGGAATGTTAGAAGCGTACGCCATAGCTTGCGCCGTAAATTCCTTCGGAGTCGCCGCCGTTGCGGTCCTGCCATGCAAAATAGAGATTCACGAACTGCCGCGCGCTGAGGCCGAGGCGAAACCCTCCACCGTAAGTGCGCGAAGCGAATGCGCGCACCTGGTCGACTTCAGTGAAGTTTTCAGAGCCGACGGCAAAAGTGAGATTGGGAAGGAACTTCTCAGCGTGGACATGCGGCAGCGAGAAATCCAGCCGCGTGTAACCGGAAGGCTCCCACGCAACGGGCGTTCCGGCGAATCCGCTACGGGCTCCGTTGGTGGAAACCGTCCAGCGGCAATCGCGCGCGAGATCCGCCGCGACGGTTCCTGTCAGCACCAAAACATGTGCGCCGTCATACCAGAGCCAATGTTGGTTGTACGTGGTTTCGATGCCACGCAGCGCTGCCTGATCGGAAATGCGGAAGCCGCGGTCGTATTCGAAATAGGTTTCTGCGCCGGGAATGATTCCTTGTGCGTTGCCTGCGCCGGCCCCAATGGTCAGCCAGTTGCCCCCGGAAAAACGATGCGCCGCAGTGGCTAGACTTTTCTCTGCGTCTGCGCCGAAGCGCTGGTAAATGTCAGTTTCATCGGAGAAGAGCCAGCGCGCGTTTGGCTTTGCGATGAAGACAATGGATTGCGCGTTGGCCGCGCCAGTGTAGTTGAACGTGTCGGTTTCGTTGGTGACATCAAGCTCGAAGCGTGCCGCTGCTTCGCTTTCTGTCGAAAGGTCGCGCAGGCCGGCTGTGGCTTCGTCGTCGGCAGGCGTGATGTTTTTTGGTTCGAGCGCGCGAGATTTCAAAAATGCAGCGCGGGCCTCGCGGCGGCGACCCAGTGCGGCGAGCACGCGGCCAAGTTCGGCGTAAACGTCGGCGCGCGGCGGCGGAATCTGCAATGCGGATTCGAGTAGCTTGAGCGCATCGGCGTTGCGACCGTCCTGATAGAGAAGCGTTGCGAGGCCGAGAAGAAAATCTCCGTCGCGCGGCGAAAGCTGCAAAGCGCGGCGGTATGCGGCTTCGGCTTCAGGTCGGTGGCCGCTCCACGCAAGAAGTTGCGCCTGCCAGCCGAGTGCGTCGGAATCGTTGGGCGCAACGGCGAGCCGCGCAGCGACGATTTTTTGCGCGCCGGCCAGATCGTGCGCTGCGACAAGCTTTTGGACTTTGGCAAGCCAGTCGTCGGTTTGCGCCCCGGCGGCACTTTGCAAATTTTCCGTTGCCCGTGCGCCGTTTGGCAAACCAGGTCCTAGGCCCGGCATTGAATCTGACGATGAGCTGACTTGGTTTTGTAGCGAGGCAAATGCAGAGCTAGTCGCGTCGGTGCAGATCGCGATAACCAGCACAAGTGCAGCGGCCGCAAAGCGCAGCGCAAATTTGCAAACGCACATGCGCAAGGATGGAGCAAGACTCCCGCGCCGATCACGCTCGCTCGCGATGCGACCATGCACACGTAGATTCACGCTCCCTTAATGAGCACGCCGTGCGCCAGGCTGTTTCTGGCGATAGCGATCGGCGCGAGAGCATGACTTCCCTTAAGCGTTGCATTTATTCAGCTTGGCGCGAACCATGCCTCAACAGACGCTTAGTTGCATGCCATTCGCACGCGGAAAGCTGTTTCATCGTGGCACAGTTGTTTCATTGCGGTCGCACGCGTTCCATGTCGGAAAAATGCGCAAGGGTAGCTTCGATTTGTCGAGCTTGGTTCCTTCGGGAAGTCATTCAATCCTGGCGGTCGAAGGAACATCACCTTGGACGATTTTTGAGTACATAAAAAAGGGCTTGACAGATTTATGGATCAGTGTTAAAAATCCTCCTTGTAATCTCGATTCGTGTGACTCGCAAGGGTTGTACGGATCGCCCCAAAGCAAAACCTGTTTTTGAAACGCCAGCGTCCTGCTGGCGTTTTGTGTTTTTCAGGCTTGGATTGGATAAGTCAACCGTCGATCCGGTTTTCAGATAGTCACTGCGCTCACTTCTCAACTCACGAAAAATTGCTTCCGGATGTATCTTGATTAGATGGAGCTGAAGGCGATTGCGCTGTTCGCTTCCTCTTTTTCGCCGCTGAGCGTAGCGGCGAAAATTGGAGTGTCTGTCGGCATTGGCCTGTTGGTTGGTCTGGAGCGGGAATGGGCGCACAAGGATCTGGGGGTGCGCACGTTTGCGATCAGCGCTCTGCTCGGCATGCTAAGTGCTTTGGCGAGCCTGACGTTTGCTATTGTCTGTCTGGTCGGAGTACTCATTGTCATCGCGTATGTGAACTGGCATAGCGTGGTTGCCGAGCGCGCTCCTGAGGCGACAACTTCGGTGGCGCTTGTGGCCACTTTCATTTTGGGAGTGCTCACTGGTCAGGGGCACCTTTTTACGCCGATTGCATCCGCGGTGGTACTGACCGGCATGCTTGCGTGGAAAGCGGAGTTGCAGCGCTTCGCCGGAGGGCTCAAGACAGAGGAAATTCGAAGCGCCGTGCTGCTGGGACTGCTGGCGTTTGTGATTTATCCCCTTTTGCCGAATCGGTTCGTCGATCCGTGGCGCCTTGTGAATCCGCACGAAGCCTGGATTATCGTGGTGGTGATCGCAAGTATCGGCTTTGTGAACTATGTGTTGCTGAAGCTTTACGGGACTCGCGGCATTTACCTGAGCGGATTCCTCGGTGGGCTCGTGAACAGCAGTGCGGCCGCAGCGGAACTGGCAGGTCCGCTGGGTGAAGGGCAAATTTCCGCGGATGTGGCCACTGCGGCGCTGCTTCTCACTGTAGTGGCGATGTTTGCGCGGAATTTTTTGATTCTGCTGATTTTTGCGCCTGCGGCAGTGTGGAGTGCGTGGGTACCTTTGGTAGCGATGGCCGTGACCGCGCTTGTGATTGTCAATCGCGCGCGGCATCGTGCTGGGAACACGACGGCTCAGATTCACCTTGAATCGCCCATGTCCCTCCGGTACGTGTTCAGTTTCGCGGTGCTCTTTATAACAATTGAAGTCGTTGCCGCGCTGGGGCAGCGTTACGTAGGGAACTCTGGGTTCCTGGGGATCAGCTTTGTTGGTGGGTTGGTGAGCAGCGCGAGCACGTCGGCGGCAGCCGCGAGGCTCGTGGCGCATCGGCAGATTGGCGCCAGCCTGGCCGGAACGGGCGTGGTGCTTACGTCGCTTGCGAGCGCGGTGATAAATCTGCCTATTATCC
>JASHYE010000539.1 GCA_030043155.1 Candidatus Acidiferrales bacterium
ATATTTGACTGGGCGGTTCGGGTGGCCTGCGAAGCGGCGCCCTGGAAGGCATACGGACGACAGGTGTCCGCGGCCTTGAAATTGAAATGGAGCCTCGCGAACCGGCTGGTTTATTCGAAGATTCGCGAAGGAGTCGGAGGTAAGTTGCGATTTTTTTACTCCGGTGGCGCACCACTCGAAACGGGCCTTGCGGAATTTTTCTGGAGCGTCGGCGTGCCGCTCTATCAGGGATATGGGCTGACGGAGTCCTCACCGGTGATTTCGACGAACATCCTCGATTCGAACAAAGTTGGAACGGTGGGACGGCCGATCCGGAATTGCGAAGTGAAAATCGCGGAGGATGGCGAAATTCTGGCGCGCGGGCCGAATATCATGCGCGGCTATTACAAAAAACCCGACGCCACGCGGGAGGCGCTGACGTTCGACGGCTGGCTGCGAACAGGGGACATCGGCCATTTGGACGCGGATGGATTTCTGGTGATCACGGACCGCAAAAAAGAATTGCTGAAAACAGCAGCGGGAAAGTTCGTTGCTCCGGCGCCAATTGAAAACAAGCTGAAGACCAGCCCGTACATTTTGAATGCGATGGTTGTCGGCGATAAGCGAAAGTTTGTGTCTGTGCTGATAGTTCCGAATTTGCCGGCAATCGAAGCGAAGGCGCGGAGGGAGGGTGTCTCGCTTTCCGGCTCTACGACGACGGATGCGTGGGCGCGGGAGCTGATTGAGAACGAAATGGAGCGATTGACGGCTGATTTCGCACAGTATGAGAGGCCGAAGCGATTCGCGCTGATCGCGAAGGACTTTACTTTCGCTGACGGCGAGCTGACGCACACGCTGAAATTGAAAAGGCGCGTTGTGAGTGAGCATTACCACGACGCAATTAGTGCGCTTTACGCGGACGTAGATGAGCCGAGGCCGCCGGCGGCGCGATGAACTATGGATGAACTCTGAATGACTGGCGCCTATCGAGCACCGTAACGCACAGCCTGTTAGAATGGAGAGCAGGGAGCCAAGGTTCATGGAAGATTCATTGGTGATTGCGGGGCGAGCATTTCGCTCGCGATTGATTGTAGGAACAGGGAAGTACCGTTCGATGCAGGGAATGGCGCGGGCGCACGCCGCGTCGGGTGCGGAGATGGTCACAGTCGCCGTGCGGCGAGTGAATTTGTCGGACCGGACGAAGGAATCGCTGCTCGATTACATCGACCGCGAGAAGATGTTCATTTTGCCGAACACCGCGGGATGCTATTCCGCGGAGGAAGCGATTCGCACGGCGCGACTGGGGCGCGAGGCGGGGTTGTCGAATTGGGTGAAGCTCGAAGTGATTGGCGATGAGCAAACGCTGTTTCCGGAGACAGAAGAGCTCGTGCGCGCCACAAAGGAACTGGTGAAAGATGGATTCGTCGTGCTGCCTTATACGAATGACGATTTGATTGTGGCGCGGAAATTGATTGACGCTGGCGCTGCGGCGGTGATGCCCTTGGGTGCGCCGATTGGCTCAGGAATGGGGATTCAGAATTTGGCGAATTTGCGGATTTTGCGAGAACGCATCAGCGAAGTGCCGATGATCGTAGATGCGGGAGTGGGGACCGCGTCGGATGCAGCGATCGCGATGGAACTGGGCGCGGATGGCGTGCTGATGAACACCGCGATTGCCGGCGCGCAAGACGCTGTGTTGATGGCCGAAGCGATGCGTGCCGCTGTCGAAGCTGGCCGCAAAGCTTTTCTTGCGGGCCGGATCGAAAAGAAGCTGTACGCCACGGCATCGAGCCCGCTGGCGGGCGTGGTGCGTTAATCATGGGGTCGCGGGATAAAATGCCCATTGAGACAAGGAAGAAGCTGGTTTTTTCAGTGCTCAATCTGTCGCTACCAGTTTGTACGTTTATTTTGTGCCTGCGAGGAAGTCCCGTTTGGTTTTATGCCGCCGTGTATATCGTTTCAGGTATTCTGCTGAACATCGCGGCGTTAGCCGGATTTAGTCTGGCAAAACGAAAACAAAGATCAGCCCCCACGCAAACTTAGCGCGGGAAGAAGCCGAACCAAATCGAGTCAACGAGCGCGTGAATGATCGCGCCCGGCACAAGCGAGCCCGTTTTCATCCACGCGCGACCGTAGAAGAGGCCGGCGAGCGTGGCGAGGCAGACGTACTTCCAGTTGGGGACGGGCGCATGCAGGATGTGCGCGAATCCAAAAACAATCGAAGCGATGATCCAGCCTGCGTAACGATTCTTGAGCGAACGCGAGAGCAAATTCTGCAGTAATCCGCGAAAGAGAAATTCCTCCGGCCATGCGGTGAATATCAGAATCTCGAGCGCAGTGAGAGGTGTCGCTTTTAGACTGTGCGCTGTCGGGCCGAAATGGATGAAATAAATCTTTTCGCCGAGCGAAATGATGATCACCGCAAGCACAATGAAGTTCACTAGAACGGCGCGTCCAAATCCGCGTCGCCATTCGACGGCATAGCCAATTCCATCGAGTCCACGCACAAAGAGAAATGCTGCGAGAGCAGTCGTCAGCGCGAACAGAATCGTCAGCGTGTGCGTGAGCGGTGATGGATAAGGCCACAGGCGATACATCCAGCGGA
>JASHYE010000540.1 GCA_030043155.1 Candidatus Acidiferrales bacterium
CGAAAATCAGAGCGCACGCGAGCCTGTGCCGGCGCAGAGAAGGATTCGTTTTCGCCGCTGGCCGCGATTTGATCGAGTGGATCTGTCGCGGCGCCTTCAATGGTCGCAGCAGCAGCTTCGGCCTCTTCGAGAGAAACGTGCTCGGGCTCGTGGGATTCATCTTCGAGAGCTTCTTCGGGTACTTCTTCGTGCGAGGCGTCGCTTTCTTCCGGGTCCTCTTCTTCTGATTCCTCTGAATCAAGAACTTCGGCGAATTCCGGAGCCTCATCTTCGGCGGTTTCCTGGGCGTCTTCTTGCGATTCGACATCCGCAGAATAGCCTTCCGGTTCGGCGGAATAGGAGAGAGATTCGGCGGCGGCTTCTGCACGCTCCTCGGCATCGCGCTCCGCTTCTTCTTGTTGCACTTCGGCGACGTGTTCGGCTAATGCGGCGGCTTCTTCTTCCGAGAGATCGGCAGGAGAGTTCGTGTAGCCAGCGGCTTCCGAGGCCTGATCTTCTGGCTGTACCTCTTCCTGTTCTTCTACTATTTCTTTTGGAGCAGCGTGGAAGCTAGAAGGTTCGGAATACGATTCACTGGAACTTGAGCGATCAAGAAAGTCCGTTGCAACAGGATGAGCTTGAGCAGGAGAAGACTCGGCTTCTGCTTCTGCATGCGAAGCTGATTGTACCGGTTCTCCCATTTTTGCCTTGGCGATTGATTCACCGGGAAGCGGTTCAAGATTGGTGATCCAGCCGGACGGAGTATCAGTTTCGCGACGGTATTTTCCGCGACGCTCGTTGCGGCCATAGCCCCGATCGCCGCGGTTCCGGTCAAAGTCACGGGGACGAGAGTCTCGCTGGAAACGGGGCCGGCGGAATGCGGGTGGCTCTTCGGTCTGATTCTGCGAAATGTGAGAGTTTGAGAGCGATTCGCCAAGCAGCGATTCCGAATCGCCAATTGCGGAATTGCCGACCGAGGCTGCTTCGGGATTTCCGACGCTTTCGTTAGCGCGTTGTTCTTCGCGTATTGGGCTGGCCTCGGGAGCGAATGACGACGATGGCAGATTCGATTGTTCAGTGCCAGGAGCGGGTTGCGACTGTTCCGTTCCTGAATGTTTTGCAGAAGAAGCAGAAGAAAGCGATTCTCCTGGGAGCAGGACGGGCTCGAACGATTCACCGGAAGTTTCCGCAGGTGGTTCGTATGGACGATGGGAGGCGTATTTGGATTGCGGCAATTCGCGTCCGTAACGACCGCGGCCACCGGGACCGCGATCTCTTCCGCCGCGGCCCTGCCGTCCACGGCCTCCGCGTCCGCGATCTCTCCCGCCTCTGCGGCCAAAGGAGCCACGGTCTCCCTGGGGGCGCGACCCGCGCGGAAAGGACCTGTTGTTGAAATTACCTTGAGGGGCAGACTCATTCGTCCGAGGCTGTTCGCTTTCGCCGGAAGCAGACTCATGATTGGCCGCGCCGATTGTCTCTCCCGGCAGAGTAACCACGGGAGCCGATGAAACAGAGGGATCCTGAGCTTCTGAGGGCCGCGCAGTTTTTACGGCGCGGTCGTCAGCGTCATGATCCAAGTCATCGATTTCCTGCAGGAAGTCGCTGACGTAGAGGAAAGCGTCGCTATCGAGGCCGATATCGACGAAGGACGATTGCATGCCGGGAAGCACGCGGGTGACTCGTCCCTTGTATATGCTGCCAACTAACGCAAATTCTTTTTCACGCTCAACGTAAATTTCACAAAGCTGTCCATCTTCGAGTATAGCGACCCGCGTTTCGTGCGGGTTCGCTGAGACCACCATTTCCTTTGCCATGAAAACTCCTCACGGAGCATCGGAACTCAGCCGCGCGGTGCACAAAGGCACGCGAGTCTTCCGGCGATGCCGGGCTGAAGGAGAGGGATTTTTGATTTTCGATCATAATGCCTCTGGTCCGATGCGTTCCTGATTCTCCTCAATATGATTTGCGGCGCGCGCTGCGCAACCGGTGAATATCGCCCGAGCCTAATTGACGAACCGCTTGGTTCTGACGTTCATCACAAGGCCCAGAGCCAAAAACCCAAAAATCGTTGACGAACCCCCATAGCTCATGAATGGCAGAGGAATGCCGGTTACGGGCATGTACCCTATCACCATTCCCGCGTTCACAAGCACCTGAAACGCGAAGATCGCAGCCACGCCGATCACGAGATACATTCCCGCGCGGTCTTTGGCTTTCTGGGCATTGTCTACCAAGCGGAGCAGTAAAGCCAGATACAGAAGCAGAGTGATCAACACTCCAAAAAAGCCTTGCTCTTCCGCGAGCGCAGCCAGAATAAAATCCGAATACCGAACGGGCACAAAGCCCAGTTGGTTCTGGCTGCCTTTGCTGAAACCCGTTCCCCAAAATCCGCCAGAACCGACAGCGATTTCCGATTGCAGGATCTGGTAGCCGGCGCCGCGCGGGCTGTTTTCTGGGTTCAGAAAAGTAGCCAAGCGCTGTTTCTGATACGGCTTGAGAACGTGTCCGTTCCATCCGGCCACGGCAACCACAGCTCCCAAGGCAAGCACGCCGGCGGCATGCTTCCAATCGATTCCGGCGAGAAAAGCCCCGGCAATCGCAACCGGAACAAGAACCATCGCCGTGCCCAAGTCTGGCTGAAGCAAAATCAAGCCGGCTGGGACGCCTACGAGCACGCCGATCTTCACCAAATCTGCAAGCGTCAATCGTTCTGTCCGCACTTCACTGAAGTAGCGGGCCAGAACAATGATTATAATCAACTTTACGAGTTCTGACACCTGTAAATCGACTCCCCAGATCTCGATCCAGCGGCGGGCGCCAAAGTGCTTGTTACCGACGACCAGCGCGACCGCCAGAGCGCCGAGAGAGAGCAGGTACAGCAGAAGGCTCTGGTCGAGCAAAGCGCCGTAGTCGATGCGCGAAAGAACGAGCATTCCGGCGAAGCCGATGCCGATCCAGATCAACTGTTTCCATTGCATGCCGTGCAGCGGGCTATTGTGAGTAGAGGAGTAGATTTCCAGCAGGCCGACCAGGCAGATAATCATCACGATGAAGAGCAGCCACCAGTCGAGCTCGAAGCTGTGTCCTTGTTCTCTCATTGATTTCGCGTCGCTGGCGCAGCGTCGGATGCTTGGGATTGCGACCCAGATTTCGCCGGACTGGCCATAGCTTCCAGCTCCTGAATGGGCTGACCGTACTTCTTTTCAAAGTAAGCCTTAATAAAACGCGCGGCGAGCGGCGCGGCCACGCCACCAGCTTCGAGATGAGTATCTTGTACCAGGACGACGACAGCGATTTCGGGGTTCTGTTTCGGCGCAAAGCCCACGAACCACGTGTTATACCCGAAGCTTTGCCGCTCCGAGGCCGTTAGTCGCAAAAGGCCCTTTGCGCTAATGGTCTGGGCGGTACCTGTCTTGCCACAGAACTGGACGTTTTGCAGTTTCGCCTGCGCCAGAATTGGGTAACCGAGCAGGTGGCCTGTGCCGCCATCTTCGTTGACGACGCCATACATCCCAGCGGTGACCTGCGCTACGGTGTTCTCAGAAATCGGGAATTTTGTAACCTTCACAGGGCTAAAGTCTTTGAGCAAATGCGGCTGATAGAAAACGCCTCCCATGGCGATGCCACTTATCGAGCGCACCAGTTGAATCGGCGTTACTTCGATCGGGCCCTGACCTATTGCCAGAGAGATGGTCGAACCGGGATACCATTTGTGATGGTAGACACGCTCTTCCCATTCTTCTGAGGGCACCAGTCCCGGCTCTTCGGACGGCAAATCGATCCCCGTTGGCTTTCCCAAACCAAGCGCGCTGGCGTAATAGGAAAGCTTGTCTATGCCCAGGCGCATACCGACGTTGTAAAAGAAAATGTCGCAGGAATGAACGATGGCTTCGTGCAGGTTAACTTCACCGTGGCCTTTGGGCTCCCAGTCGTGGCGTATCTGGCCGTAAAATATTCCGTAGCCGGGGCAAAAAACATGGAAATCAGGCGGAGGAGTGCCGGATTCGAGCATCGCGACGGACTCAAGAATCTTAAAAACCGAACCGGGAGCAAGTTGCGCCTGAATAGCGCGATTGAGGAGTGGTTTGTTGGGGTTATCGTTCAGGTCCACCCATTCTTTTCGCGAAATGCGGACGGCGAAGTCATTGGGGTCGAAAGCGGGACGGCTGACCATGGCGAGAATTTCACCGGTTTGCGGGTTTATGGCAGCCATGGCGCCGACTTTGCCGGCCATCTCCTCTTCAACAACGCGCTGCATATCCAGATCAATGGTTAACTGAATCGGTTTGCCAGGGATAGGTTCGGTGTCCTCCAGCGTACGAACTGGCTTACCGACGCTGTTGACAATGATGCGGCGCATTCCGTCCGTGCCAGTCAGAATGTCGTTGTACTGGCGCTCAAGCCCGGCTTTTCCGACGATATCTCCCGGTTTGTAGCGATCGCCTCCCGACTGTGCCAATTGCTCAGGCGATACTTCGCCGACGTAGCCGATTACGTGCGCGAGGAAATCGTCGGGCGGATATTTCCGGCGCTGGACCATCATTAATTCCAACTCCGGCAGATCGGCTCGATGAGATTCGACGAATGCGAGATCGGCATCGGTAGCTTCGGGCTTGACCACGATGGGCTGAAATTTCGGCTCATCACGGGCTTCGGTTAGCTGCTGTTCCAGATCCTGCGCTGTAATGTTGAGGCCGCTGGTGATTTGAGGAAGATCCCTCTTGATTTGCGCAGG
>JASHYE010000541.1 GCA_030043155.1 Candidatus Acidiferrales bacterium
ATTGCGGCGAGCGCCAGGGAGGTGGAGAGCAACCGAAATCGGAAGCAAGCAGTGTCAGTCAAGGCAAGGAGATTTTATCTGGTGGAAGGTTACGGGTCTAGAAGCCATCTCGTAAGTACGAGATGAACTCAGCGCTGTTACTTCAGGGGCTAAAGCCCCTACTTTTCGGGCAGTTTATGTCGGAGCTAAAGCTCCGACCCCTGAGAACCATTTTATGAGGCAGCCTGATAGCCTCCGGAAGCTGCAAGCTCTGGCTTCGCCGAAGTCCGCGAGGCGAACGCCCTTCGACTGCGCTCAGGACAAGCTGCACTCCCAAGGCAGAAGCAGATCCCTCACACCAGTCGCAAACGCGCGACTGGGTTCGGGATGACAATCCTTATCGTCAGCGACTAAAGCCGGGTTCGTATGCATGGTTTGCGGCACGGTTGAAACCGTGCCCTGGCAAAAGCAGCGTTTTCGCAGCTGCTGTTAATGGCCGCCGGGGTAGCGGCGGAGGATTTGGACGTCGGTCCAGCCATGGCGGCGAAGAGCGAGGATGGTGGGCGCTTCATTATCGGGCACGCCGCGACGAACCAATTGCAGGAGAGTGGCTTCGCGCATGCCAGTGTTTTTGAAATTGGCCAGCGACGCACCGGAGAGGACGGGCAATCCTGCGGCGTGGCGGCGGGCAGCCTCGAGAATAATTTGGTCGGAGAGGCCTGCGAGGCGCATAACGACGGCTTCGCCGCTCGAGGAAGCAATTTGATTAAGTTGCGCGAGCTGCATGACGGTGGGTTCGGAAATTCCGGCGCGGAGCAACTGGGCGACATCGTCGCCACTCTCGAATTTTTCGTTGTGGCTGCGAGCGAGGCGCACAAGGGTGACGCAGTCGTCATCGGTGAGGCCAGCCTGGCGCGCTTCGGCGATTTGGGAGACTTCGGTATTGGTAATATCGAGGCCTTTGAGAGTTTGAACAGTGGTGAAGCTCATGCCGGCATTGTCAAGCGCGGAGGTATCGAGGGGCGTGAGATGAGTGCAACCGAAAACGAGTGTGAAAACAGTCAGGAACAGAAGAGCAGTCCGCCGCGCAGGCGCAAGGCGGCGCTTCACGGGTGCGAGAAGGGGAGCCGAAAACATGGCTGAGTCAATTTTAGCTGCGGAATTGCGGCAAACGGAGCGGCGATGTCTGAAACGATAATGCGGGAAAGGAACGGAGAATGAGGCTTGCGTCAGACGTTGTAGATGCGGCCGATATCGAGGATGCCCGGAATTTTTTTGATTTGAAGGAGGATTTTCTCGAGTTGCTTGCGGTCGCGCACGTCGAGAGCAATCTCTATGCGCGCGTGCAAGCGCTCGCCGACGCTCTCGAGGGTGCGGATATTGGCCTCCACGGCGCTGATGGCGGCGGTGATTTCCGCGAGCATGCCCGGACGATCTTCCGCCAGAATGCGGAGGCGCACCGGGAACATGGACTCGGCCAAGCCGGACCATTCGGCGGGGATGCGGCGCTCGGTTTCATAAAGAAGATTCTGAACATTGGGGCAGGCGGTGGAATGCACGGCGACGCCCCGGCCACGTGTGACGTAGCCGACGATGTCGTCTCCGGGGATGGGATTGCAGCATTTGGCACGATAGACCATCAGGTCGTCGTGTCCGCGCACCTGAATCGCAGCTTGCTGCATGCCGAGCATGCGCTTGACGGTGGAGACAAGTTTGGGGGACTTTTCCTCAGTGGATTCGGCAATGGCTTGCCCTGAAGCCTTGGCGAGCACCTGGCGCGCGGACCATTTGCCGTAGCCCAAATCCGCATGCAGGTCTTCGATTCGGCCGCAACCGTATTCGCCAGCGACGCGCTGCCAGTCTTCGTCGGAAATTTTCTTGAGGCTAAGGCCGCAGTTGCGCGCTTCGCGCTCGAGCAGGCGGCGGCCGACGGCGGTAGCTTCCTCGCGCTCGTGAAGATTGATCCAGTGGCGGATCTTGCTGCGGCTGCGCGAAGTGTGGACGAATTTGAGCCAGTCGCGGCTGGGACCGTGGCCTTTCTGGGTGATGATTTCGACCACGTCGCCATTGGTGAGCACGTGGCGCAGCGGAACCATTTGGCCATTCACTTTCGCACCGGCGCACTGATGGCCCACTTCGGTGTGGATGGAATAAGCGAAATCCACGGGAGTCGAGCCGCGGCTCAGCACAACGACGCGGCCTTTGGGAGAAAAGGTGTAAACCTCCTCGGGGTAAAGATCGACTTTGAGAGTGGAGAGAAATTCGCTGGGCTCCTCCATTTCCTGGACCCACTCGATGAGCTGGCGCATCCAGAGCACCCGCTGATCGTCGCGCTGGTCATCCGCGTCGGAGGCGGCGCGGCCAGAAGAGCCGTGGTCTTTATATTTCCAATGCGCGGCGACGCCCTGCTCGGCGATGCGGTGCATCTCCTGGGTGCGGATCTGAATTTCGAATGGCTGGCCGGAGTGAATCACGGTGGTGTGAAGTGACTGGTAAAGATTTGGCCGCGGCATGGCGATGTAATCCTTAAAGCGGCCGGGAACGGGACGCCAGATCTGATGAACAACGCCGAGCGCGGCGTAACAGTTCTTGACGTTATCGGTAATGACGCGGACAGCCATTAGATCGTAAATCTGATCGAGGGAGCGCTGCTGGCGCAGCATTTTTTGGTGAAGCGAAAAGAGGTGTTTGGTGCGGCCCTCGACTTCGGCGGGAATGCCGCTTTCGACCATTTTCTTGCCAATCGCGTCCTGCACTTCATG
>JASHYE010000542.1 GCA_030043155.1 Candidatus Acidiferrales bacterium
ACGTGCGTGGAAGCCTCGGACGTTTGCAAAAGAGACGATAACAGCCGATTCCTCGCTGTCCCGATACGGCGGATCGGGACGCTCGGAATGACAGCGTTAAATCAGGAGGCGGACGCGACTCGGGGAGCGCCCGCCCCTGGCGGACAGGCGCGGGCGGGGCAAGCCCCGCTCCGACGAAGGCAAAAGCGTCGAGGCGAGATCCTTCGACTGCGCAAGAGGCGCTCCGTTCAGGATGACAGCTTGACTACAACAGCAGATTCCTCACACGGCCGAGTGCGGGCCGGTTCGGAATGACAATGCGGGTGGTGCGAGGCTGCGGGCAGAGCCGCAGAACTTCGCAAAAAGCGGCGAAGCTCTGCGCTACACACGTTGCCACCCTTTGCGTCTTTTTTCACGTTGCGCTGCAGGAGCAGCGCAGGTGCGAGGGATGGGGCACCCGCAAGGGCAAAAAAAGGAACAGCAGATCCCTCACCACCATCCCGCAACAGCAGCGGGCTGGGTTCGGGATGACACTGAAAGGCAGAGACCGCAGAACTTCGCAAAAGCGGCGAAGCTCTGCGCTACAAAGACGATCGCGGAGCTAATTCGACGGCGTTGAGAGGCGTTTGGCGGGCTCGTCGCGGCCGCCCTGGTGGAGGATGAGTTCGGTGGCGCGGCCGGAGCTGTCCGTGACGAAAGTGATCTGGGCGTCGACGGCTTTGAGAAAAAAATCCCGAGGGCCGGATGGGAACATCGGAACCTTCGGCTGATCGGTCGGCTGCACGAAGAGGTGATCGGCGTCGCGTGTGATAACCACCATGTAGTCGGGAGAGAGCTGGTACGTTCCCACGTAACCATCGAGCAATTTGGGATCGATGGCGACTTCGCGATGCACTTTGGGAGGAGGCGGAGTCAGCGCGGGATTGATGAGGGTCGCGATTTGATGGGCGATCTCGTCGGGGTGGGAATGGCCAGCGTCGAGATTAGTGAGCACGACAACGGTGAGATTGTCGTCTACGTAGCGCGCAATGTGGCAGGTGAAACCCTGCCAGGAGCCGCTGTGCTCGATGAGTTTGTGGCCGTTCATCGTATTGATTTCCCAGCCGAAGCCGTAGTTCCCGGGATTGGGCGCGCCGTCTTTGAGCGGGAAAATGGTCCAGATGCGGTCGAGGCTGGATTGCTTCAGAAGCGTTGTGCCGTAGAGCGCGCCGTCCCATTTGGCGAGATCGATGACGTTGAAATAGAGAGCGCCATCGGCGGTGGAGTTGAAGGTGGGCGAGACCCATTCCTGATTCTGGAGCTTGCCGTTGTGGATTTCATAGCCGGAGGCGCGATTCGGAATGATGTCGGTTTCGCTGATCAGGCGGGTGGAGTTCATGCCGAGCGGTTTGAAAATGCGCTGAGTGAGGAAGTCGGCGTAGAACATGCCGGTGACTTTGTGAATCACGATGCCAAGAAGCACGTAATTGGTATTGCGATAGGCCCACTGCATGCCGACAGGAAAATCGATGGGGAGCGCTTCCATTTTTTTGGCGAGCTGGTCTTCGGTGTAATCGAGGCGGAGATAGAACGGGCCGTTGGGGCCGCTGCGCGCCGAGGTTTCGTATTCGCCGAGACCGGAGGTGTGGGAGAGCATGTTTTTGATGAGGATGGGTTTCCAACTCGGAGGCGCGTCAGGGAAATATTTTGTGATGCTGTCGTCGAGACTGATTTTGCCTTCTTCGACGAGCATCATGATGGCGGCGGATACGAATTGTTTGCCGACCGAGCCGGATTGAAAGAGCGTTTGCGGCGTTACAGGAGCGTTGAATTCGAGATCGGCGAAGCCGTAGCCTTTGGCGAGAAGGATTTGCCCGCGATGATAAATGCCGACTTCGGCGCCGGGGATGCGTTCTTTGGTCATTTCGGCGGTGACGTAATGATTGATGGCGGAGATTTGCGCGGGGGTGAGCGCGACGGAGGAATTTTGCGCGATGGCGCGCGGAGTTGGGGAGAGGCATGCAGCCAGCAAAAAGCAAACGATAACGAGGTGGTTGCGAAGCTTTGCTAATGCGAAAGTCATGAGTTGCCCCTTAACGCGAGTTGTGAACGCGCAAAGTTAGCCGAAAGCTGGCGGAAAGACTACATGCAATATGGCGCAAAAGGCAAAAGGTTCCGTCGAAGAGAGTGGCTGCCTATTCCACGAGGAATTCGGCGCGGGAGGAGGGGGGAAGGAGGCCGGCGGAAATGCCGCGGGAGATGAGTTCGTTGACGGCGCGGCGGCCTTCTTCACCGAAGTTCAGCGTCCAGCGATTGACATACATGCCGACGAATTTGTCGGCGAGAGCGGGGTCCATGTCGCGGGCGAATTGCAAAGCGTAGTTGAGAGCCTCTTCGCGATGATCGAGGGCGTAGGAGACGCTGCCGCGAATGGCTCCAGCGACTTGACGGGCGAGATCGGTGCCGAGCGAGCGGCGGATGGCGTTGGCGCCAAGAGGAAGAGGCAAGCCAGTTTGCTCCTGCCACCAGACTCCGAGGTCGACAACTTTGTGCGCGCCGGACTGCGCGTAAAGAAGCTGGCCCTCGTGGATAAGGAGGCCGGCTTCGACTTCTTTGCTGATGACCGCGTCGAGGATTTTGTCGAAGGGCATGGTGACGGTTTCGACGGCCGGTTCGAAGAGCTTGAGCGCGAGATAAGAAGTGGTGCGCGTGCCCGGGATGGCGACTTTGCGGCCTTTGAGTTCGGTTTTCTTGATCGCGTGATGGGAAACGACAATCGGCCCGTAGCCTTCGCCAAAGCTGGCGCCGCAATCGAGGAGAACGTATTTGTCAGCGAGAAACGGATACGCGTAGACGCTGACGGCGGTGACGTCGTAGGTCTCGAATTGAGCGGCCTGGTTGAGCGATTCGATGTCGGAAAGGACATGGGTGAATTTGAGTCCCGGGACGCGCAGCTTGCCGGTGGCAAGCGCGTAGAACATGAAAGCGTCGTCGCTATCGGGCGAATGCGCGATGCGGACTTCGGAAGTTTGCGTGGTTGCGGTGCGAGCGGCCATAGGGTTCAATTCTCCAGCAGCCATTGGCGCACCTGCGGCGATGCTGCGACAGCTCGGCGGCATTCACGGAGCCGTGAGGCTCTGCGGTACTGCGGAGTGAATTCCGGCCGGCTGGGGCGCCGTCTCAGTCGCACGACAGCATATCACAAAGGCAGCGGCGAGTGGCCTTTCGACTTCGCCCGCCGCGGCGGGTAAACTTCAGGGTAAGCAAGTGGCGAGTGGCTGGAAAAAGCGATAGGGTAGAGTTCATTTTTGGCGAGTTGTTGATTGAAAAGGAGAACGCGATGGGGACAGCGGCGTATCCGTACGACACGCGGTTGAACGTGCTGTTTGAGCAGATGCAAGTGGTTGATGAAAAGGCGCTGGCGGAGGCGGCTCCGCATAAGTGGTACAACCAGACGCTATGCCAGGTGAATGGCTCCGTGGTGCGGCTGGGAGTGATTGAGGGGGAATATCACTGGCATCAGCACGATAAGGATGATGAGTTTTTCTACGTGGTTGAGGGGAAGCTGCTGATTGATCTTGATGGCCGCACGATTGAACTGGAGCCGCGGCAGGGGTTTGTGGTGTCGCGAGGCGTCCAGCACCGGACGCGCGCGCTGAGGCGCACGGTGATCCTGATGGTTGAAAATGCGGGAATCGTGCCGACCGGGGATAAGTAGACGCAGCCTGGACTGAGAAGCGGGGGTTCTCGGTTCTGGCACCACCTGACCGGATGGGCCATTGACCATTCGCTTTCCCCCTCCGTACAATTTTTGGTAGGATGCGGGCAAAGTTTGCTCCGGAAAAGTGGGCAAA
>JASHYE010000543.1 GCA_030043155.1 Candidatus Acidiferrales bacterium
ATTTCGCGCGGATCGAGCTCCTTCACGGCGCGTCGCACCGCGGGCATCACTTGAGTGGGATCGCCTCTCGTTCGCAGCACAACGGAATCCACGTCTGCCACGAGCGGCATGATGCTCTCCGGCAACTGCATGAACGGAAGTTCGAATTGCGCCTCCACAGCGGCTTTCGAATCGCCTCCCGGGCCCCATTGCTGAACGTGATGTATCACTCCCACAATTTCCGCCTGTTGGTTGAAAAGCGCGATGTTGATGCGCTGGCCGACGGGATTTTCATGCGGGAAATACGTCCGTGCAAAGACATCGTCGATCACGATTACCACCGGCGCGTTCTCATTATCCGCATCGGTGAAAAAGCGGCCGCGCTCGAGCCGCACGCCCATCGCTTTCTCGAAACCGGATTCGACCAGAGAGCAGAGCGCGGAATGCATGTCGTTCAAATTCGCGGGCTTGGGCTGGCCCTGAATCCAGAACGGCAGGACCGTATCGTGAATCATGGGGCGCGAGCCGGTGGTGATGGAAACCGCTTCCACTCCCGGGATTGAGCGCATTTTCGCGTCGAATGCCCGCAGCCGCGCGCGTGTTTCCGCCGAAGTCGTCTGCGGCGTGGCAGGCATCGCCAAATTGAAGGTGATCGCGTGATTCGGATTAAATCCTGGATCAACGCCCCAGAGCGCCGCGAGGCTGCGAATCATCAGGCCAGCTCCGACCAGCAGCACGAGCGCCATGGCCACTTCCGCGGCAACGAAGATTCCATGCAGCCGATGCTTCGCGCCGCTCGCTCCGCGCCCGCTTTCCTTCAGAATTTCCTGCAGATTCACGCGCGAAATTTTCACTGCGGGCGCAAGGCCGAACAGAATTCCCGAAAGCATCGAGACGCCGAGCGTGAAGAGAAGAACTCGTCCATCGAGCGAAACTTCCGCCGCACGCGGCAACGCGCCGGGCAAAGTGTTCAGCACGGCTTTCGTGCCCCAAAATGCCAGCAGAAGTCCCACCGCGCCGCCGGAACCGCTCAGCAGAATGCTTTCCGTCAGAAGTTGCCGAATCACACGAAGACGGCTCGCGCCCAGCGCGGACCGGATCGCAAATTCGCGTGAGCGTCCCATGGCGCGGGCCAGCAGCAGGCTCGCGGCATTCGCGCAGGCTATCAGCAGTAGAAAGCAAACCGCTCCAAGCAGCACGAGGAGAATCGGCCGCACATTGCCGACAATGTCCTGCTTCATCGGAACGAGCGCGATGCCCACGTCCTTGTCTGCCACGGGATATGCCCCGGCCAGATTGCGCGCGACAACATTCATATCCATCTGCGCTTCGGTAAAGTTCACGCCGTCCTTCAGGCGGCCTACGGCGTGCGCGCTCACATCGATACGGCGATCGCGAAACGACGCATCGTTCCACTGGCCGATTGGCGTGTAGACATCGCGATTGTTTCCATAGAAGGAGAAACTCGAGGGAATCACTCCAATCACTGTGTATGAAACACTGGTGAGAACGATGGACTTTCCGATAATTGCGGGCGATGCGCCGAATTTGCGCTTCCAGAATCCGCCCCCGAGTATCACCACCGGCGCGGCACCCACATGGTCGTCATCGGCCCGGAACGTGCGGCCGACGACGGGCTTCACGCCGAGCGTAGTGAAAAAATCGGCGGAGACCATATAGCCGCTGACGCGCTCGCTTTGCGCAATGCCGCTCAAGTTGTAGTCCTGGTTGCGGTAAATCGCCATCGAGGAGAAAGTGTTGTTCTCGCGCTGCCAGTCGAGGAAATTAAGGTACGTGATGTAGCCTTGCGTCGCGCCCGGCGTTACTCCGTAAATGGCTGCGAGCTGTTCGGGATGCGGATATGACAATGGGTTGAGCAGCACGCCATTGACCACGCTGAAGAGCGCCGTGTTCGCGCCGATGCCGAGCGCGAGAGTAACAATGGCAATCGCCGTGAACGCCGGAGATTTCACGAGCATTCGCAGCGCGTAGCGAATGTCCTGAATCAGCGTCCCCATCGCATCCTCCTGCACCGCATGTGCGCCACTTCACGAGTGGTCAGTTGTCAGTGTTCAGCAGACAAAATGCATGATGAGCCTCATTCACGGCCGCAGTCAGCCTGCCGCTGTCAGGAACACGCGGCACGGAGCACGAGTGACATCTCTTCTGATCACTGATCCCTGACCACTTTCTTTCACTCGTACCGCAGCGCCACCATAGGATCCACCTTCATCGCCCGCCGCGCCGGTACATAACACGCCGCCAGCGTGACAACCGCGAGCAGCACGGCCACGCCGCCAAAAATCACTGGATCAACCGCGCTGACTCCAACCAGAAAATTCCCCACTACCCGCGACGCCGCGAGCGAGCCCAGCAGCCCAACGGCCACGCCGCAAATAACCAGCAAAAATCCCTGCCAAAATATCATTCTGCGAATTTCCCGCGGCTGGGCGCCGAGCGCCATGCGGATTCCAATTTCGTGCGTCCGCTGGCTGGCCGCATAAGACACCACGCCGTAGACGCCAACCAGCACTAGCGCGAGGCCCAAGAGTCCAAGGGTCGCGGCCAGCGCTGCACCAAGCCGGAAAACCAAAAATCCATTTCCTGAGCCGAGCGCCTCGTTCATCGTTTGTACGTCGAAGACAGGCAACGCGGGCGCCAGGCCCTGGATCTCCTTTTGCACCTCGGCGGCCATGCTTTCTGGATCGCCAACGGTGCGAATTTGCAGCGTTTCGATGGACGTGTACTCCTGCGCGAGCGGAATGTAGAAGTAAGGCTCATCCGGCTCAAAGATTGACGTGTACCATCCGTTTTTGGCGATGCCGACGACGTGGTAGATCTCGCCCGGGTCTTCCGCGGCGGAGAATGTCCTGCCGATCACGTCCTCATGCGGCCAGAAACGCTTGGCCATGGTCTCGTTCACAATCACGACGCGCGGCGCCTTCTCGTCGTCCGCATCCGTGAAGGTACGGCCGCGCAACAGAGATATGCGCATGGTCTCGAAATATCCGGGCGAGACTACGTTGTCCGCTACGTTTGGAGTCGGCTCGCCCGACGGCGGCGTGTAGCCTGGAACGTTGATCGTTTTGGAGGTATAGTTTTCGCCCTTCAGCGGCACGCAGAAAGACAGGCTGGCCGACTCGACTCCCGGCAGCGCGCGTACGCGTTCAAGAAGCTGCTTGTAAAACTCCCTCCCCTGCGCCTCGCTGTATCCCACCTCGTGCGGGTCCATGCTCAAATTCAAAACGCCATGCGGATCGAATCCCAGATTCATGTGCTGCGCATCCTGCAAGCTGCGCGTGAAAAGTCCCGCGACGACCAGGAGCACCAGCGAACCGGCGATCTCGGCAATCACCAGACCGCTGCGCAGCTTCTGGTGAGCGCCCGAGACGCTCCGTCCGCCTTCATGCAGCACCTCATTCAAATCGCCGCGCGAAGCGCGAAGCGCCGGCACGATGCCGACAATGATTCCTGTCAGCGCAGCGGCGGCGAGGGCAAAGATGAATACCCGCCAGTCGAAACTGAAATTCAGCATAATGGGCAGGTCCATGTGGAGATTGATCGAGCCGATCATGGAGCTGCCCCACTCCCCGACCAAAATTCCTGCGCCGCCGCCTAAAATCGCCAGAATCAGGCTTTCGGTGAGCAACTGGCGGATCAAACGCGAGCGCCTCCCGCCGAGCGCCGCGCGAATGGCCATTTCGCGCTGCCGAACCGTAGCGCGCACCAGCAGCAAATTAGCCACGTTGAAGCACGCCAGCAGCAGAACGAGCGCGGCCAGCCCCATAAACAACGCAGAAACCGCGAGGATGGGATTATCAGGCAGCGGGGCGGGCCTCGCCAGCAATTCGGGAAACACACTCAGCGCCAAATCTTTCTCGTCCTGCAGATGCTCCTCTGCGAGCCGCCGCGCAATCACGTTGACCGTCGTTTGCGCCTCTTTCACGCTCACGCCCGGCTTCAACCGCCCGAAAACAACGAAACTTTTCTCGTTCCAATCGGTCATGAAATTGTTCTTGAGGTCACCCTCGACCGTGGACATGCCCATCGGCATGTACGCTTGCATATCGACCATCGAATTCAGCCCATGAAAGGATTCCGGCGCGACTCCCACAATCGTGAAGGCATGACCGTCGATCGAAACGCTTTTCCCCACCACGCCAGTGTCGCTTCCAAAGCGGGTTCTCCAATAGTTATAGCCGAGAACAATCACTGGATCCGCGCCCTGCGTTCCGCCTTCAGAAGACAAAATCAGCCGGCCAAGAAACGGCTTCACGCCCAGCATGGTGAAATAATTCCCGGTCACAAAACTGGTCAAAACGTGATCCGCATGGTCATTCACGCTCAAACCATCGAGTCCGAGCCGGTACGCCAGCATGTCGGAAAATGCACGGGAACCCTGCTGGCGAAGGTTCTGGTATTCCGGGTAAGAAAGATATTGCGAGAGGACTTCATTCTTTTGCTGGCGGGTGAGCACGGTGATTTGCCCGGGGTCCTTCACTGGCAAGGGGCGCAGCAAAAAGCTATCGACGACGCTGAAGATCGCGGCGTTCGCGCCGATGCCCAGCGCCAGCGTCAGAATGGTAATAGCCGCAAACCCCGGCGCCTTAACCAGCATTCGCACGCCATATCGTATGTCCTGAATTAGTGTGCTCATCGCTAACCTCCAGCTTGTGCTCGATTCATCGTGACCCCTAGTAGGAGCGAGGCAAGCCCGGGACCCAAAATACTGATTTTAGCATTCGGGGTGGAAGCCTCGCCCCTACGGAGCCTCAATCGTACTCGGCGCAGCCGCAAAAACATGACGGCATAAAGCCACCACTACTCGTACCGCAGCGCCACCATGGGATCGACGCGCGTCGCGCGATGCGCGGGCAAGTAACATGCCGCAAGCGTGACGACGGCGAGCAGCACGGCCACGCCAATAAACGTCAACGGATCGCGCGCGCTCACGCCATAGAGGAGGCTTGCCGCGAGTTGCGTCACACCGAGCGACCCGGCAATTCCAATCGCGCCGCCAATCAGCGCGAGCTGCGCGCCCTGTCCCAGCACGAGACGGAAAATGGCCGCGCGCTGCCCGCCGAGCGCCATGCGAATGCCAATTTCCCGCGTCCGCCGCGCCACAACGTATGCCAGCACACCGTAAAGGCCAAGCGCCGCCATCAATGCTGCAAGTCCGGCCAGCGAAAGCGACAAGACCGCAACGAGCTTGTCGTTGAACATCGATTCGTCGACCTGAGCAGTCAGCGTGCGCAGGTCATTGACGGGCAAGTTGGCATCGAGACGCTGGATCACTCCGCGCACCGCAGCTGACTGCTGGGCCGGGTCGCGTTCGGCGCGAACATAAAATGACAGGCCGCCCAAATTCGGGTCTTGGGAATAAGGCAGATATATAAACGGCGAAATGTCGCTTCGCGGACTATCCCATTTGCTGTCCGCCACAATGCCGACAATTTCCCATACGGGCTTAAGGTGGGTTCCTGCGCCGCGCGAGATGTGCATCCCAATGGGATTTTTCCCCGCGAAATACAGGCGCGCCAGGTTTTCATTGATGATGCACACTTCCGGACTCGTCGGAGTATCAGCATCCGTGAATTCGCGCCCCGCCATGAGAGGGATGCCCATGGTGGAAAAATAATTCGGGCCAATATAGTCGTAGAGCACATCGGTATCTGCATCAGGGGGCATCGGATAACCTTCCGGCGTGATGTTGAATCCGCGGTCGTCATCTCCGAAAATGGCGCCTTCGGAGGCGCTCACGGACCGGACGCCGGGCAGCGCAGCAATTTGCCGCGTCGCAGAGTCCGCAAACGTCAATGTGCGCGCAGGCGTGTAGCCATTCAAATCGGGCGAAACGGAAAATTGCAAGACATTTTCCGTATGCACACCAAGACTTGCGTGTTCCAGATTGCCAAGAGTCCGCGCCAGCAGTCCTGCCGCAACCAGCAGCACGGCGGTGAGCGCCACTTGCGAAGCGATCAACACTTTTCGCAAACGGATGTTCGATCGGCCCTCGGAAACGCTCGAGCCCTGGTCCTTCAGCGTCTTTTGAAGATCCACGCGCGTGGAACGCATTGCGGGAGCCAGTCCGAAAAGAATGGTCGTCACCAGCGTGACGCCAATGGCGAACCACAGCACGGAAGCATTTAATCCTGACGCGAGCCCCCCCATTCCTGCATCCGCCGGAATTACGCTGAGCATTGCGGCTTCGCACCAGGACGCCAGCGCGATTCCCGCCACGCCGCCGACAACCGCAATCAGCAGACTTTCCGTAAGCAGTTGGCGGATGAGCCTGGTGCGGCCCGCGCCGAGCGCCAATCGCACGGCAATTTCGCGCTGACGCGCTTCGCCGCGCGCCACGAGCAAACTCGCCAGATTCGCGCAAGCAATCAACAGTACCAGCCCGACCATGCTCATCAGCACCAGCAGCGGCTCCTGAAGACTGCTCTGCAAAACTTCACGGCCTTGCGAGCCACCCTCGAGCAGCAATGGCTTTGCGAGATACTGCGTCAAATCATGGCCGGAGAGCTTCAGCAGCTTTGCATTCTCTTGCAGAATGGCCGCATAAGTCGGCTGCAACTGGGCCTGCGCGCGGGCGATGGTCATGCCCGGCGTGAGACGTCCCATCACGGGCAGCCAAAAATCGGTGGGCGACTCAAGCGCTTGCAACATGTTCGGCGCCATCTGCTCTTTCATGGTGACAGGAATAAAAATGTCCGGCAGATAGCCAATTTCGACGCCGTTGAATCCTTTGCGCGCGACGCCGACCACCGTGAGCGCGATGCCATTCACGGTGAGAGGCTTGTTCAAAATGGAGGGATCGGCGCCGAATTGCCGCGTCCAATACGCGTAGCTCAACACGGCGACAGCGTTCGCACCTGGAGCGGTTTCATCGCTTGCGCTGAACATACGGCCGAGCGCGGGCTGCACTTCGAGCGTTTCAAAATAATTTCCGCTCACCAGCTCGCCGCTGGCGCTCTGCGTTGTCCCGTGGCCCACGACGTTCACGTCGGTGTCGCGCGACCCAAACAGGCCGGTGAAAACAGTGCTGCGATCGCGCAGCTCTTTGTACATCGGATAGGAGAACGACTGCGCGCCATTGTCGATGTCGCTCCATGTGTGTCCGTGATGCGGCCCCGGCGAGCGCAGAACGACGAGCTGCTGAGGATTGGGCACGGGCAGCGCGCGCAAGAGCACCTGATATGTAAAGGAAAAAATGGCGGTGTTCGCGCCGATGCCCAGCGCGAGCGTCAAAATGGCAATCGCAGTAAACCCGGGCGTTTTCGCCAGCATGCGTAATGCGTACTTGATATCTTGTATAAGTCCATTCATGTTTTCTTTCCTTTTTGCTCACTCGTAACGAAGCGCGACCATAGGATCCACGCGCATCGCGCGGCGCGCCGGAATGTAACAAGCCAGCAGCGCCACCAACGCCAGCAGCACGGAGACCACGATGTAGGTCGCGGGGTCCGTGGCTGTGACGCCATAGAGCGTTGCGGACAAAAGCTGCGTTAGCACGAGCGCGCCGCCGATTCCCGCAATTACACCGATGCCAACGAGTTTCGCGCCCTGAGCAATAACCATGCGCAAAATGTCGTCATGCTGCGCGCCCAGCGCCATGCGAATCCCAATTTCGCGTGTGCGCTGCGTGACCATGTAAGCCATCACGCCATAGAGGCCCACGGCGGCGAGCACCAAAGCCAGCACTGCAAACGCGCCCAGCAGGAGGGTTTGCGCCGTGCTGTCTTGCATGTTTTCCGCAATGACATCGTTCATCGTGCGTACGTGAGAGAGCGCCAGATCACCGTCAAGTCCGCTCAGCACACGACGCAGCGAACCCATCACGCCGAGCGGCGCGATTGTTGTTCTCACCGAAACCATCGCGGAGAAATCTGGAAATTGCAGCATGACCGTAATCGGGTTGTAACTCTCCGGAACAACCGATTTGCGGATGGTCTCCTGTTTTTCGTCGCCGACCACGCCAATCACTCTCCACGGCACTCCTCCGCCTGCTTGGGTGTATTCCTTTCCCACTGCATCTTGGCCGGGCCAGAAGGTCCTGGCCATCGTTTCGTTAATCACCACAGGAATGCTCAAGTCCGGGGGAACTTGCACTTTGCTCATATCCTTCACGCCTTTGTACAGCGCGTTAGCCTTTGCGAAGACGCTGGCGGCAATTTGCTCGTCTTCGTCAGTCAGAGTGCGGCCCGCAAGCAGCGGGATCTGGAAGACGCGGAAATAATCGGGTGAAATCCAGTTCTCCTCTACCAATTCATTCGCCAGAGCGGGATTCGTGTTTCCCGGAACCTTGATGTACCCATTGTCGCGGCCTTCGAGCGCGATCTCGTCGGAAAGCGACGCTTGCGTTATTCCGGGAATTTGCTGAACGCGCGCCAGCAGCTCTTTGCAAAATGTGCTGCGCGCCTCGGCTGTGCTGTACTTTGCCAGAGGCAAATTCAGGCGCATGGTCAGAACATTCTGCGGATTCACGCCGATATTCGCCGAACGCATATCCGCGAAGCTGCGCAGCAACAGACCCGCGCCGACCAGAAGCGCCAGAGACACGGCAATTTCCGCGACGATAAGGGAGTTGCGCAGCGCCCGCCCGCTGCCCATCGCACTACCGACCGCGTTCGCGGTCGACTTCAGCTCCTCGCTCAGGTCCAAACGCGAACTATGCAGCGCGGGAGCCAAGCCGAAAAGAATTCCGACAAGCAGGCTGACGCCGATGGTGAATAGCAGTACGGTCACGTTCACCTGCACCGGATTGATGCGCGGTATCGGCGAGGCCTCCGCGCTCTGCAGCAGCCCGACTCCCCAGGACGCGCCCAGCGCTCCGAGCGCCGCGCCCGCCAGCGCCAGCAAAACGCTCTCGGTGAGCAATTGCCGCGCGATTCTCCAGCGTCCCGCACCCAGGGCTGCACGGACGGCCATTTCGCGCTGTCGAGTGGTAGCTCGCGCGAGGAGCAGATTGGCGATATTTGCGCAAGCCACCAGCAGCACGAGCGCGACGGCGCCAAATAAAATCAGGAGCTGCCCTCGCGAGTTCCCGACCAGCCGCTCCTTCAGCGGGAAAATCAGCGAATGCTCGATGTCATCCGCAGAACGGTACTGCTTGCTGATTCGCGTAGAAACGGTGAGCAGATCGGCGCGCGCCTGCGCGATGCTTACGCCATCCTTCAACCGCCCGATCGCGGTTGCCCAGTGTGCACCGCGGTCATGCATCGGACCCCAATTCATATCCATCGGCGTCCAGATGTCCGTGGCGGCGGGATAGTTAAACCACTTTGGCATCACGCCGATTACTTCATACGCTTCGTCGTTCAGCTCAACAGTTTTCCCTATTGCATCGCGCTCGCCGCCGAAATGCCGCTGCCAAAAGCCATAGCTCAGGACCGCGACGCGGTTTTTGCCCGCCGCATCTTCGCCTTTTGTAAACGTTCTCCCCGCCAGGGGCTGAACGCCGAGCGTCGCGAAGAAGTTCGCCTCCGTCTGGCACACGGTCGCCGACTCTGGCTCCCCGGCGCCGCTAGCATTCATCCCTTGCGGGTAACGGATCAGGCTCATCGAAGCGAATGTCGTGCTCTGCTTCTGCCAGTCCAGATAATCCGCGCCATCTAGCGGGAAAGTCCCCGGCGCGTTCTCCGTTTCGCGCAGCGACACCAGTTGCGCGGGATTCTTGAACGGCAGCGGCTCGAGCAGCACGGAATTAATCATGGAGAAAATGGCGGTGTTCGCGCCGATGCCGAGCGCGAGCGTGAGCACAGCAATCGCCGTGAATCCCGGGGATTTGGCCAGCATCCGCACCGCATAGCGTATGTCCTGCAGCAGTGTGTTCATTGCGCGCCTTTCTCCAATGTGACGGCTTTTTTCACCTCGTCGGGCAGCACAAAA
>JASHYE010000544.1 GCA_030043155.1 Candidatus Acidiferrales bacterium
CTCAGCAGGAGGCGGGCCAAGGTAACGCTCGCGTTCGCGCGCCGCGCCTCGAACTCGAAGGCGCCGAACTCAAGGAAGCTCGGGCAATCATTCGGCACGCTCTCGAAACTCGGCCGCAGCTGGCGCATCGAATTGCAGAGAAGGTTTCGCGCCCCTGAACGCGCCGTTGCGACCTTCGCGGTTTTTGAACAAGGAGAACTCCATTGTCTCTTACTGGGAAATCGATCCTGGGCTACTCGTTGGCGGAGGCCCGCGGCGCGTCCTTTCGCGCCACGAATCCCGCTACAGGCGAATCCATCCAGCCTCAATTTTACTCCGCCTCTGTCGAGGACGTGAATCGCGCCGCTCTTCTCGCTGAACGCGCGTTTACGGACTGGAGCCGCGCCTCCGGCAAGACAAAAGCCGCGCTCCTTCGCAGGATCGCTGAAAAAATTGAAAGTCTCGGCGACGAATTAACCGCTCGCGTGGTCGAGGAGACCGCGCTTCCTGCGGCCCGTGTCAAGAGCGAGACCGCGCGCACCTGCTCTCAGCTTCGGCTTTTTGCGCAAGTCGTCGAGGAAGGCTCCTGGGTCGGCGCTAGCATTGATCGCGCCGATCCAAGCCGCGCTCCCATTCCAAAGCCCGACATTCGCTCTCTCTGGCGCGCTATCGGCCCGGTCGCGGTTTTCTGCGCCAGCAATTTCCCGCTGGCCTTCTCGGTCGCTGGAGGAGACACTGCTTCAGCCCTCGCTGCTGGAAATCCCGTCGTCGTGAAGGCCCATGGCGCTCACCCCGGCACTGCCGAAATGGTCGGCGAGGCCATCCGCGACGCTGCCCGCGAATCGGGCGCTCCCGAAGGCATTTTCTCTCTGCTCTTCGATTCCGGCATCGACGTTGGCGTTAGTCTCGTCAAGCATCCGTCCATCAAAGCGGTCGGCTTTACCGGTTCTCTCGGGGGCGGCCGCGCGCTAATGGATGCTGCAGCTTCTCGCCCTCAGCCCATTCCCGTATTTGCTGAGATGGGCAGCATCAATCCGGTTTTCATTCTTCCAGGTGCAATGCGCGAACGCTCCGCTCAGATCGCCAAGGCCGCTCACGCATCCGTCACGCTCGCTGCCGGACAATTCTGCACCAAGCCTGGCGTCATCGTCACCGCCGCCGATGCTGCCAATGCCGGCAAAAACGAGGAATTCGCCGCCACTTTTCGCGATCTGATGCGCGCCAGCGGTGATTTCACTCTACTCAATTCCCGTATTCACCAATCCTACATCTCCGATACTAAAGCTCGCGCCAATCAGCAGGGCATTTCAAAAGTGTCCCAGCCGGACGCCTCTCCCGTCTCTGCTGGCCTTCGCGTCGCGCCAGTACTCTTCGAAACCACCGCGGCCGCATTTGCGCACGACGATAAGCTTCACGCCGAAATCTTCGGCCCCTCCACCGTTCTCATCAGCAACTCCTCGCACGACGAGCTTCTCCATCTCGCTCGCTCTCTCGAAGGTCATCTCACAGCCACTCTTCACGGAACCGACGAAGACCTCCGCGACTATGCCGACCTGGTCGCAATTCTCGAATCCAAAGTGGGCCGTCTCATTTTTAACGGTTACCCAACCGGACTCGAAGTCGGTCACGCGACCGTACACGGCGGCCCCTATCCAGCCACTTCCGACGGACGCAGTACCTCCGTCGGCACGCAGGCCATCTATCGCTTCGCCCGCCTCGTTTGCTTTCAGAATTTTCCTAATGCTTCGCTGCCCGATGAGCTGAAGGATGAAAACCCGCTGAAGATTTGGCGAATGATCGATGGCCAGCAAACCCGCGACGCCATCTCTCCGAGGACCCGCGCCACTTCCCAGTAAGGCGTTCGTCGCTTCCCGCGTCGGCTCCTGCGTAATTCGGGAGCGCCGCAAAACGCCAACCCAGCGCGCGGGGCCGCGGCAAGCGGCCTGCATGGAAATGTCGCGCGATGGTGGTGAGGCCTGCCTGCCGCCTGCCCGCCACGGCGGGCAGACAGGGACCTGCTTTTGCCTTGCTTCACGTTGTCATCCTGAGCGTAGCGAAGTCCCGTTTTTGGACTCCGGCGCCGTCTACCGGAGGATCTCGCATTGGCCTTCGCCTTTTCGGGTGCCCCATCTCCGCTTTCCGGAGTCCGGTGGACTCCATCGGAGTCCTGCCACCGGACCTGAGCGCCCGCGCTGCTCCTGCAGCGCAAGTTGAAAAAAGCGCGAAGGGTGGGGTTTTTGCCTCGACTCTTCCAACCTCCAGAATCGCCGCCTCCCGCTGAAACTTCCAATCATTTCGGTACGTCTCAGCTTCTTGATTCCCGAGCAGTTCGCAGCAAAATTCATTCAGTCTGCCAGTGCACGTTTTCCGCTGCACTGGCAGCAGAGGATGCAAATGAAAGCCCGTCATCTTGTTGTCGCAACTTTAGCCGTCTTTTTCGCCTCCTTCACTCTTTTTGCTCAGCAGCGCCGCCGCCCCGGCATGCCGCCTCCGGGAACGGAGCAGCCTCCGCAAAACGCCGAAAACGCGCAGGCGCAACACGAGGTGCCTCCGCCTCCACCCGTCGAAAAATCCTCAGTCACGCATCACAGCGCCCGCATCGGCGGCGAAGAAATCAACTACACCGCCACCGCCGCCACTTACGTCATCAAGGACGACGAAGGCCATCCCAAAGCCACGTTTTTCTTCGTCGCCTACACGAAAGACGGCGTCTCCGACGTCGCTCAGCGCCCCATTTCCTTCGTTTATAACGGCGGCCCAGGCTCCGCTTCTCTTTTCACTCACATGGGCATGGGACCCAAAGAAGTCGTTCTCACTCCTGACGGCCATGGCATGCCCGCGCCATATTCCATCAAGGACAACGACGACTCCTTCCTCGACGCCACCGATCTCGTCTTCGTCGACGCCGTTTCCACCGGCTACAGCCGTCCCGCACCAGAACAGAATCCTTCGCAATTCTACGGAGTCGTGCAGGACGCCACAATTTTTTCCGATTTCATCTACCAGTACATCACGCGCACCGAGCGCTGGGACTCGCCCAAATATCTCATCGGCGAAAGCTACGGAACCACGCGCTCTGCTGAACTCGCTGGCGTTCTCGAACATCGTCACAACATGTATCTGAACGGCGTCGTTCTTCTTTCCACCATGGCCTTCGCGTCATGGGGCGCCGACGACCGCGACGAGTTTTATCTGCCGACCTACATCACCTCGGCTTGGTACCACCATCTTCTGTCTTCTGATTTGCAGAGTCTCAGCATCAGCGAAATCGCCCAGCGCGCCCGCGAATTTGCTCACGGTGAATACGCCCAGGCACTCGCCAAAGGTGACGAAATCTCTCCCGAGGAATACAACAAAGTGGTCGCCGACATGGCCCATCTCACCGCGCTTTCGCCGCAATTCATCAAGGAATGCGACCTCCGCGTCGCTTCCTTCCGTTGGTTTGCCGAACTCATGCGCAATAAGCGCCTCATCGTCGGCCGTCTCGACTCCCGCTTCACTGGTTACAATCGTGATGCCGCCGAGGAATATCCCGAATACGATCCCAGCGAAGCTTCCTACGAAGGCGCGTTCGTCGCCACTTTCCAGGATTACGTTCGCCGCGATCTCGGCTGGGACGA
>JASHYE010000545.1 GCA_030043155.1 Candidatus Acidiferrales bacterium
CCCGTGCCAAGGTTCTTGGCCTGGACCTGCGCCTGTGCCATTACGGCGTTGGACGTGTCGGTCACGGTGCCGTTGATGGAACCGAGGGTTTGCTGCGCCCAAGCCGCTAGCGGCAATGCCGCGGACATCAGCATTGCGAACACGCACACGAAAAATACTTGCCCAACTCGCTTTGTCATTTTCTCTCTCACCGCACCCCGTTGAAGATGGCGACGCTTTTACTACTACCAAGCCGTTCGGTCAAGCCGTCCTGTGGATTTTCTCGGCGGCGCCTGCTTAAGGCCACTTCACTCGCGGCGTAAAACACGCCTCGATTCTTGCGTCTTGAAAGCGCGGATTATCCGCACTGTAGTTCACTGCAGCATGTCCATTTCATTACGCAGAGATGAATAATTTTCGGCATAGTTTTCCATAATCTGGGAGAATGCGACCGTCCAAACGCTCCCCGTTGGCTGCCCAAATCCGCCATTTAACCCTTTGGGAAGCCGTTTGGGTGTTTGGTCTGGACGGGCGGGCTTTTTACCTGCAAACTATGCTGTCGTAAAGATTTAGGGGAGTTGTCTGTAGGGATGGCCCCTATGGGCAACAGTTGTTGGTTCTCTATACTGGGCCCAGCACAAAAAAAACCAGCTCTTGGCAGGAACTGAGGAAAGAGAGGTTTGCACAATGTCGCTTACAGTGCGTAATCGCATGTGGAAATCATTTGATTGGATGATGTGCAGGAGCGCGGGCATCGCGTTCGATACCATTCAGTTTTTCAATAAATATAATCCGAATCCTTCGTTTACTCCGAAATGGTCTGATAAGCCGATGCTGAAGTCATGGGAGAAGAGCAAGCCCACGCTTGGCTGGCCGCGTACGACGGATTCACTCTGTCCGGGATGCGTGAAAGAAGCGCGCGAAGCGATCATCAATGGCAAGAAAGATTGGACGGATCTGGTTCACGAAAAAGTGGGCGAGATCAAAGCGCAAATTATCGAGCGCGACGGCCAAGTCTGGATGGTGAAAGAGTGTCCCATCCATGGAAAATGCGAAGACTTGATGGCGGTGGATTCCAAGTTCCTTGAGTGGATTGAGAAGAACTTCCCGGGCCGTGACATTCCGGCCCACAACGACGAAGACCTGCATAAACACGGCTCAAGTACCGTACGTTATGGACGCGGCGCGGTTCTCACGGTTGATCTGACAAATCGCTGCAACATGATGTGCGATCCGTGCTTCATGGACGCCAATCAGGTCGGGTACGTGCATGAATTGAGCTGGGAGGAAGTGCAGGAGATTCTCGACAACGCGCTGAAGATCAAGCCGCGGCGGCAGATGTCCGTGCAATTCTCCGGCGGCGAGCCGACGATGAGCCCGTATTTCATTGACGCGGTGCGCTATGCGCGCAAAGTCGGCTACAACAGCGTGCAGGCAGCGACCAACGGCATCGAGTTTGCGAAGAGCAAAGAGTTCAGCAAGAAGGCCTTTGAAGCGGGACTGCGCTATGCCTATCTGCAATTTGACGGCATCGGCAACGATGCGAACAGCCATCGGCAGGTCGGGAATCTTTTCGATGTGAAGCTGCGCGCGATTGAAAACATGCACGAGGCGGGCATCGAAATCGTGCTTGTGACCACGATCGTCAACAACGTAAACAACGATCAGGTGGGACCGATCGTGAAGTTCGCGATGGAGAATCCGAAGAAAATTGCGTTCGTCTCGTTCCAGCCGGTTTCGTTTACGGGCCGCGATGAAGACATCACTCCTGAGCGCCGCATGCGCCAGCGCTATACGCTCTCGCATTTGGCCAAAGACGTCAGCGAGCAGGTTGGGAAGATCCAGCCGACGCGCGATTGGTTCCCGCTGTCGTTTATCGCGCCGTTTTCGAATTTCTCGGACCATGTTCACGGGCCGGACGCTATGTGGGGCTCGCTCTCGTGCGGATGCCATCCGAACTGCGGCGTGGGCACAGCGTTGATGGTTCACAAGGAAACCAAAGAGTGGGCGCCGATTTCACGCTTCTTGAATGCCACGCAACTGGTGAAAGACGTCAATGGCATCACAGACGCGGCGCGCGGGAAGAAGTTCTCCGCGTTCATGCTGGCGCTGGCGATGCTCAAGAACTACAGCCCGTTTGAGGCGCCGCCGAACCTGCGCATCAAGGACATTCTGAAGAAATTCGACAAAACGTGGGCGGTTTCGAAGAACTCGGACAAGAAGTACGGCCGCACGAATCCGAACCGCACTTACCAAGACGCCATGAAGCGCCGTTCGGAAGATCCGTGGAACATGCTGTTTATTGCCGGCATGTGGTTCCAGGACCTTTTCAATTATGACTTCCGCCGTACGGAAATGTGCATCATCCCGTACGCCACACAGCAGGGCGAAATTTCCTTCTGCGCGTACAACACCGGCATCGGCTGGCGCAAGATTATCGAGAACATGCACAAGAACGCGACGGTCGCGCAGTGGTACAAAGAGCACGGCCGGCATGAGATTTACGCGAAGGGCAAAAAGGTCAACCTCGAGCATTACGAGCATTCGCTTAACGTCAATGCAGATGACGCGGCGCGTGTCCGGCATCTCGAGCATGACATT
>JASHYE010000546.1 GCA_030043155.1 Candidatus Acidiferrales bacterium
TGCGACTGCCGCGTGTTCCGCAAAGGCATCAGTGCACACGTCCCGCGGTCATCGTCTCGATGCGCGCTTTCGATTCCGCGATGCGCTCTAAAACTTTCTCTGCCATTTCAGTGATCACATCACGATTTTGCTCCTGCGCCTCGTCGGCCTGCATTTTCAGCAAACAGAGATCCGAGTTGAGGAGCGTTTGCATCTCCGCCTCGATTTCGCCAATCCGATTGTTCATCGAACTCAGTTTCCGGATCACTCGCACCAGCTCCGCGCCCGCACCTTCGCCTTCAACTGCTTCCGGGCTCGACTCGTAAGCTTCAAGGATTTTTGCAATCGCAGATTCGTCGCCTTGCTGATACGCGCGATTCACTTCCGCCATCGCGGTTTGGCGCCGGGCGCGATCCTCGGCATTCGCCGTCAGGTCAGGGTGCATCCGCTTGGCAGCCTCTCTGTACATTCGCTTCAATTCCGGCGAAGGAGAAAACGATTTACGCTCCTCCGCAGGAGCTACGCTCACGGCTGCGCGAGATTCATCGGCGCGTGCACGCGCCTCGCGCGCCGCTCGCTGCAGGCGCTCATTCGAAGGTTCTTCGGCGGCGAGTCGTTCGGCGATCTGGGCGCGCAGTTCGTCCAGTTCGGCATAGGGCGCGCTAACCAGATTCAGATACCGGGCTTCGAGCGTTTTCAGTTCGCCTCGAAGGGTCGCCAATCGCAGCTCGCATTCGGCGAGCTCCGATTCCAGGCGCTCCTGCTCCTTGAGCTTGCGCGCGAGTTCGCGTTCCTCTGGTTTTGCGTTTCGCTGTTGTTTCATCGCTGTGACTCAATCTGCGGAGCCAGACTCGTGCGCGCAGATCGCCCAAGGCCGGAAAGAAACATCAGCTTATAGTATGCCCAAGAATCCTGGCGCCCGACGGCCTGCTCTCTTCATCGTTTCCAAAACAAAAAGGGGAAACCTTGTAGCACTTCAGTACTATTGCGGGGATTTCAGAAGCACGCTGGAACAAGATGGGTTATTTCCGGAAAAGGCGCTTCCGATTTTCGGATTTTGCGCAAGCTGCGCGAAACCTATACAATTTCGCGACCATGCGCATTGCCATCGATACCGGCGGGACGTTTACCGACTGCATCTTTGTGCGCAATGGTGAGTTGCAAATCCTGAAAGTGCCTTCGGTTCCGGGAAACCCCGCCCGGGCAATTGGCGAAGCGATTTCGCGTGCTCTTGAGGATTCCTCAGCGCGCGACGGCGCTCTGGAGCTCACCTGTGGCACCACGGTCGGCACAAACGCAATCCTCGAGCGGCGAGGTGGCCGCGTTGCGCTGGTCACGACCGCCGGATTCGAAGACGTGCTGGAAATTGGACGCCAGGCGCGTCCGCGCCTTTACGATCTCTTTGTGGAGCGAGCTGCGCCTCTCGTGCCGCGCGAGCGTAGGTTTGGAATGAAGGAGCGCATAGCCGCCGACGACCGAATTCTGCTGCGCCCAAATCGAACTGAACTCGATCGCATTTTGCGCGTGGTGAAGAGATGTCGCCCGGATTCGGTTGCAGTCTGCCTTTTGTTTTCTTTTGTGAATAACGCGCACGAGCGCCAGATTGCCTCGCGATTGCGCGCCGCAGGCTGCACGGTATCGGCGTCGCACGAGATTTTCCCGGAGTTTCGCGAATATGAGCGGACGGCCACTACTGTTGCCAATGCTTATCTCCTCCCTGTCATGAGCCGCTACTTGCTCGAAATCGACTTGCTTGTTGCCAGCCGGGCGAAATCGAAGAATCGAGCGAACTCTCGGGTGCGCGTGATGCAGTCGAGCGGCGGCATCATTTCCGCCTCGACCGCTGCACGCGAGCCCGTCCGCACCATTCTCTCTGGGCCCGCCGGCGGAGTTCTCGGTGCGCAATACGTGGCGGAGCTTGCCGGTTTTTCGAAAATTATCACCTTCGATATGGGCGGGACGTCAACCGATGTTGCGTTGATCGATGGAGCATTGCACACGTCAAATGAATCGGAAATCGCGGGCCTGCCCGTTGCGCTTCCCATGCTGGACATTCATACCGTCGGTGCGGGAGGCGGTTCTCTGGCGCGCTTCGACCGCGGCGGCGCATTGCGCGTAGGCCCGGAAAGCGCAGGCGCCGATCCCGGTCCCATTTGCTATGGGCGCGGAACTCGCCCGACGGTCACTGACGCTCACCTCGTGCTTGGACGTATCGTGGCTGAGGGATTTCTTGGCGGCGATTTTCGTTTGGATATTGAACGTGCGCGCGAATGGCTCGAACGTTCGCGCGGGTCAATGAAAACCGCCGAGCGGTTTGCGCAGGGCATTGTGGACATCGTTGAAGCCAACATGGTCAAGGCAATCCGCGTCATTTCGATTGAGCGCGGATACGATCCGCGCGATTACACGCTGGTTGCATTCGGTGGCGCGGGCGGTCTGCACGCGTGCGGTCTCGCCGCCGCCCTCGAGATTCCGCGTGTGCTGATTCCGAAATTTCCCGGCGGGCTCTCCGCTCTCGGGATTTTGCGCGCGGATGTGGTGAAAGACTTCTCGCGTACAATTTTGCTCGCGGTTGCGTCCAAAAAAGCGGCAGCCGGTTCATTGCAGCGCGAATTCGCCAGGATGGAGCAGCTCGCGTTAATCGATATGCGCGGCGAAGGTTTTAAAGGGCGCCAGGTTCGCATCGAGCGCCTGCTCGATATGCGCTACATTGGTCAAGCTTACGAATTGAGTGTCTCTGCGGGCGGCGATTTTGTTTCCGCCTTTCATCGCGCGCACGAGAGGCGCTACGGATACTCTGACGCGAAGCGTCCGGTCGAGATTGTAAACATTCGTCTCCGCGCGATTGGCATAACTCCCAAACCCGGGCTCTCCAAAATTCCAAGCAGATCACAAAGTCCGCGCAAATCTCTGGCAGGAGAGCGCCGTGTTTTCATCAACGGCAATCGTCTCAAGACAAGCACTTATGACCGCGCCCTGCTTTATGCCGGAAACCGATTCAGCGGCCCTGCTATCGTGACCGAATACAGCGGCACCACAGTCGTCCTGCCGAACTGGCACGTGCGCATTGATATGTACGGAAATTTGGTGATGGAGCGCGCG
>JASHYE010000547.1 GCA_030043155.1 Candidatus Acidiferrales bacterium
CGCGGCCATCGGCGAGGCGCGCGACGCGGACGTCAACAAAAGCAGATGCTTGCGCTGCGACAACGTTGGTTACTGTGCCTCCTTCGATCACATTGGCTTGAACGGTTGTGCCGCGGCTCGGATTATTCAATTTCAACAACCGCGTGATTTGCAGTGCCAATTCATGGACTGCATTGACGCCATTTTGCGGATCAACACCCGCATGGGCGCTGCGTCCGGTCACGATGAGTTTCGCTTCGCCCACGCCTTTGCGCGCAGTTTTCAAGCAGCCGGCAGGTCCGAATGCAGGTTCGAGCACAAGCACAGCTTCGCTTTTGCGGGCCTCGCGTTCAATGACCGAGCGGGAGGCGCTGCTTCCAACTTCCTCGTCGGAAGTCCACAGGAGCGTGATGTCTCGCCGGGGGAAAAGCTCAAGCACGCGAAGGGCATCGGCTGCGGCAAGAGCCATTACTGGCCCGCTTTTCATGTCGAATGTTCCGGGACCCCAGGCGCGATTTCCACGGATGCGGAAAGGAGTTTTGGCAAGTGTCCCGATGGGATAGACGGTGTCGAGATGTCCGAGAACGAGAATCTGGCCGCCAAATTTTTTCCTGAAGGGAAGCTTGGCGATAATCTGGTTGCCCCAACGGCTCTGCTTCAAAACCTCAACTTCTGCTCCGCGGTCCTTCCATTCGGCCGCGACGAGCTGAACAAGGCGATCGACAGCCGCCTTATCGTGAGAAGGCGATTCGATTTCGACAAACGAGCGGAGCAGCGCGAGCATCTCCGGCTCCCGTTTGCGGAGCCATGAATGAATCTTGCTGACTGGAACAGTTGGCATGGCGGTGCGTATCCTAACAATGGCGGCGGGATTCAGCAACTCCGAGCGGCTCAGTTTCTTTGCGCGTAAGAAAAGCCGAATGCAAATTCCCATTTTGCGGGCACCGACGCGTCCGGTATATTGTTTGAGGCGTTTTGTACGGCAAAACCCCATTCAGCACTCATGAATCAAGACTCTGCAAAACATCTGGATCGCGCGCGCAAGCACCTGGAGAGAAATAAACTTCAGGAAGCCATTGCGGCGTATCAGGCTGCGCTGGAAGCCGCTCCGGGGAATCCCGAAGCGATACAGATGCTGTCGGACCTCTATGTCCGCATAGGCGATTTGGTGCAGGCGGCAACGTATTACGGCCTGCAATTCGACCGGTTGGCCGAGTCGGGAGACGTGGCGCGAAGTTCCGCGATTTTTACGCGCTATTTGAAGGCCTATCCGCAACCGGCGGCGCGCCTGGCGCGTTACGCATTTCTGCTGCAGAAACAGAACAAGATGCCGGAGGCGATTGAATACTACGCTTCTGCGGCGCAGAAATTCCATGATCAGAAAGACAGCAAATCAGAGTTCGAATGCTTGCAGCGCGTGGCGCAATTGGATCAGGAAAATCCAAGCCGGCAGACCGAGCTGGCGAAACTGGCGGAGAATCTCGGCGATGTGGATACAGCGAGCAGGGCTTACCTGCGCGCAGCGCAGTTGGCACAGGCGGCGGGGCTGTCCGTCGAGACGCTTGATTACTTTGCGAGCGCGCACCGATTGGCGCCCAACGACCGAAGCATCGCCCTGCTTTTTGCTGATGCGCGGTTGCGGAGCGGTGATGCGGCGGCCGCAGTCCAGTTGCTTCAGCCGTTCGCCCCGCCGGACCCTTCCGACACGGCATTTCTGGGAATTTACGGAGAGGCCCTGCTGCGGGTGGGCCAGCTTGACGTTGCAAAAGAGATTTTCTTTGCGCTTTGTCGGCAAAGGCCCGACAGTTTCGAAAAACTTTTTGATCTCACGGACAAGTATTTTGCCTCCGGGGCAGCCGATAAGGCGATCGCCGTGCTCGAGCAAACCAAGGAATGGATGTTCGCGGCGCGCGCCGAGACGGCCTTTGCCGCGCGGCTCGACGAGATCGTGCGGGAACATCCAAAGTCGGCGCCCCTCGTCGAGTTTTGGGCGCGGCTCTACGATGAGTTGAATCGCGAAGTGAAGTATTTCGACGCGCTGATTTGCCTGTTTGATCTTGATCTGGAACAGAACAAGATCGCGGAGGCTTGCGACGCGCTCGACCGGCTGGTGGAAATTGATCCCTACGACTACCGGATTCATGAGCGGATCGCGAAAATGGAGGGCAAGGCAAGCCCATCATTTTTGCGCAGCATCAATCTAAGGGCCGCGAAGGTGGCGAACGCATCGCAGTCCCCTTCAAGCCTGGTAACGGGCGGATTGGGAGAAGCGGCTCGAGCGCCCGCCACCGAGGAAGAAAAATCGCAGCGCGCATTGGACGATCTGATCGTTCAGGCCGAGATTTTCTTGCAGTATTCGCTGCAAAGCAAAGCGGTCGAGCGATTGGAACGCATCGCCGACATGTTTGCGGGGCAGGAGGAGAAGAACGAAAGGCTGCGGATGCTTTATGAGCGCGCGAATTGGTGGCCGAAGGAGTCGCGCGCGCGTTCGCAGCCGGTCGCGGCGCCTCCTGTAAGCGTGGCTGCTGCTCCTCCGATAGTTACGTCTGCCGCGGATACGCACCGGGATTTGGCGGAAATCGCGGAAGTCACGCGCCTCATGTATCGCGAAGTGACGCCGCGAGAAGTGCTGGCCACAGCGGTGAAGGAAATAGGAAAGTATCTCGCGGTCAAGCGATGCATCGCGGTGGTGGGGTCGCCCGGCGAAAAAACGCAAATGACTGCTGAATTCGCCGCGCCGGGCATGAAGAGCGCCGCTGCGAGCACGGTCGCAAAAGTCACTGCAGCATTGGCGAAGCGCGCGCCGGACGGAGTGGGAGGAATCTCTGCAGAGATGTCGCAGATGAGCGAGCTGCGCGCATTGGACGTAGAGACCGTTTTGGGGGTTCCGCTCACGGACAAGGATACGCAGGCCGCCGCCGGCATCCTTCTTGTCGCGGACGCGGGTTCGCGTGCATGGAAGCCGAACGAGAGCTATTTTCTGCAAGCGGTCGGCGACCAGATCATGATTTCAGTGAACCATACGCGTCTGCGCTCGCTGGTACGGACGCTGGCGGTGGCCGATGAGAAGACGGGCCTGCTGGGGCGCGGAGCGTACATTGATTGTCTGTTGGCGGAATCGAAGCGCTCGCGCGTGCAGGGCACGCCATTGGCGCTGGTCATCCTGGAAGTGGATCATGGACCCGAGATTCTGCGAGAGGAAGGCGACGCGGCGCTCGAAGCCTACATGAACCAGATAGCGCAGGCGGTCGAGCCTTCGATTCGCCAGGGAGACCTCGGAGTAAAGTACACGGCGTGGTCGCTGGCGTTTGTGTTGCCGGACACATCTCGAGAGAACGCCGATGAGCTGGCGAAAAAGCTGCGCCAGCTTGCGGCTCAGGTGCAGCCGGAATGGGCCAAGAAACCGTTGACCATTGGCGCGGTGGTTGCCGACGCAGCGGCTCGGCCAGCGGATGAGAATGAAGACCGTGTGACGGAATGGATTAACCGCGCGGAATTTGGTCTGGATGAAATTCGTCGGCACGGCGGAAACCGCGTGGTTTCGCTCGCCGCGCCGCAACCTGCCTCATAATAAAGCAAGGAGGAATTTATGTTTCCCACGGATGTAGTCATACTTGCCGGAGCACGCACGCCGATGGCGCGCTACAACGGCGAGTTCGCGAATATTTCGGCGATTGAGTTGGGCGCGCTCGCTTCAAAGGAAGCGATCAAGCGCTCCGGCGTTGACCCTGGCGAAATCGAGCATGTGGTTTTCGGAAACGTGCAACAGAGCAGTTCCGATGCGCACTATGGCGCGCGACATGTCGGCTTGAAAGCCGGGCTGAAGGTGGAAACGCCCGCAGTGACCGTGAATCGCCTTTGCGGTTCCGGAATGGAGTCGATCAGCCAGGCCGCGCAACGCATCATGCTAGGCGAAGCAAAAATGGTTTTGGCCGGCGGGATGGAGAACATGACCCAAGTGCCGCATGTGATTCGCGGAGCGCGCAGCGGCTTCCGATTGGGTGAAGGGAAATTGGAAGACGCGCTCATGGCAGGGCTGCTCGATCCAATCAGCGGATGCACTATGTCCGACACGGCGGAAAATCTCGCGGTGGAGTATAAAATCACGCGCCGCGAATCGGATGAGTACGCGTTGCGCAGCCAGCAAGCTGCAGAAGCAGCGTACAAGGCGTGCCGCATGAGTGAAGAGATTGTGCCGGTGGAAGTCGGAAAAGGAAAAAAGGCGCATCTCTTTTCGCAGGACGATCACCGGCGCGCAGATACGACCATCGAGACCCTCTCGGCGCTTCCCGCTGCGTTTCGCAAGGACGGAGTTGTCACTGCAGGAAAC
>JASHYE010000548.1 GCA_030043155.1 Candidatus Acidiferrales bacterium
ATTTTGAACAGAGAAGCGAAGGAAAGTGGCGGTCGAGCCGAGGTCGCGCGTGGCCACGCTGAAATCGGCTGTGTCGAACGTTCCATGGCTCGGATCCGCGGGGTTATCGCGGCGGTCGCGCACCCAGGTTTCTTCAAATCCTGAAACCCTCGTTGGCTGGCTGAACAGCGGTACTTCCTCGACGGAAACGTTTAAGCTGGTCGCTGTTACGTGCCGATAGAAATAACGGTACATGAGGGAAGTGGATGGTGAGACGGTCTGCTGTAGTTGTACGCTGCCTTCATAGCGAGTCGCCGTAAAGGTGTTCACGTAACTGGCCTTGTCCGCGAGTCCGCTGATCACCAGGTTGAGCCATGAGTAGGTGAGGAAATTTGGAGCGGTATAGCTGAGCAATCCCTGATATTCCAATGTGCTTCCGCGCAGCTTTAAGGAAATGGTGTGTGCTCGTCCTCCTACGTTGATTTTCGATACTTCGAGGATTCCGAGAGGGCTGGCGTTCAGGGATGTGGAGGTTGCACTCGTTGTCGACGCGAGGCGCTGCGCCTCAAAGCCAAATCCATAGCTCAGGGTGTATCGCTGGCCTTCCTGGACGGCGACGACCACCGTCTTGTCGGGGTAGCTGCCATCCGGGTTCTGCGGCGCGACCTGCACACGATCGAAGACTGCAAGATTGTAAAGCTTCTGCTGGGTTGCGATCACGTCACCTTCGCGCAAAGGTTGTTCCGGTTTGACCACGACTTGTCTTTGAATGATTCCTGGCCTCGTATAACGGTATCCCGCCAGCAATACCTGACTGACATCGACTCGCTGGCCTTCGGTAATTTGATAGACCAAATTCACCTGGTCGGTTCCCGCCGTAGTCGCTTTCGAGTCGAATTGGGCATTTGGGAATCCCTGATCGAAGTAATAGGCGAGGATATTATCGCGGTCCGAAGCAACGTTGGACTGGGAATAGGGCTGCCCTTTTGTGGAGCCGATCACCGTGAGTAACTGCTTCGTGCTCAGCGCCTGGTTGCCTACAATGGTTAGATCTGCGATGTGCGTCTGTTGTCCTTCCGTGATCTCGTAAACGATGAATATGTGGCCCTCTTTTCCCTGATAATCATCGGTCACTCTGGGAATGACTTTGGACTGGAGGAATCCATTCGAGGTGTAAAGAGAAGCGATTGAATTGGCGTCATCACGAACCATGGCCTGGCTGAAGCGCCCGCGCGAAAACAGGCTTGCCTGCTGAACCTGCAGCCGGCTCCGCAGAACATCCGTGCTGAAATAGCGGTTCCCTTCGATAACCACACCTACTAAACGGTGCCGGACTCCACGATGCACTTGATATTCAATCTCTTCCACATGAGTTGCGGGGTTTAGCCGGTTGGTATAACTCACCGTGGAGTCAAAATAGCCCTGGTTTTGGAGCCAGTCGCGAACGTTGCGTTTGCCCTCTTCCAGCAAATCCGGATCGACGTCGCCTTCCGTGTAAATCGGGACGAGCTTCCTCAGTTCGTTGCCGGATATTTTTGTGCCAGTCATGCTCAGCGAAACGCGAGGACCAGCTACAACCTCCACAATTAGGGGCAAAGTAGCAGACTTTGCGTCATAGTCTCCGCGAGTCGCTGTGACGCGAGCTTCCAAGTATCCCGATGAAACCAGGAAGTTGCGCAAACGCTCGGTGCCGCGATCAATTCGATCGGCGGTGACTTGCGTTCCTCGCTTCAACTTCAGCTCTCCGCGTATCTTCTTGGTGGGGAAAGACGTTTGATTATTGATGTTGACCGCCGAGAGTTTTGCTCTGCGTCCCGGTTTAACCTCCACTGTGATATTCACTCCACGCGTTGCTGGATCCTTTGCGAGCCCAGGCTGTTCGTTCGCTTCGTAAAATCCGTTATCCTGCATCGTCTCTTTAAGCCGTTGCATTCCTTCGTCGAGATCCTGCTGCTCAAAAGGCTGACCGAGAGGCAACTGGAGCGCGGCCAGGGCCGTGGCTTCGTTGGGCGGCTCTTTCAATCCCAAGACTCGGACTACGTTGTTGTAATAATTTCGCGTGATGACAAAATCCACGTGCAGCCCGTCAGGTTCGGACGTCGCATTGACCTGCACGTCGGCAAAAAGGCCAGTCTGATAGAGTTGACGCAGCGCATCGCGTTCCGCGGTTATGTGAAACAGGTCGCCGGCCTTCAATGTGGCCAGGGCGACTTTTTCCGGAATCGGATTTCCGGCGTGATTCACCACCCGCACCGATGCGATGCGTTTGCCTTCCAGCAAAGCGTCCTGGCTGCGCGCGGCCGACGCGGAGAAAAGAAGCAGAATGGCCAGTATGCCAGCGTGTCGAATTTTCCTAGCGCCCGCCGTGCCGCCTCTCCATATCATCCTCGCCTGCACTCATGGGAAGGTTAACATACCGCCTTGGACTCCGTTTTTGAAAAGGCGCTATGATGAAACACTGTAGAGAACATCATGGTTGCGGGCAAAAACGAGCGATACTCGCGTCAAATTCTTTTTGCGCCCATCGGAGAAAAGGGCCAGCAGCGGCTCATGCAAGCGAGCGCAGTCCTGGTCGGCTGCGGCGCTCTGGGCACGATTTCGGCCTCACTACTGGTTCGGGCCGGCCTGGGATCTCTTCGAATTATCGACCGCGATTTCATCGAAATCTCCAACCTGCAACGCCAGGGGCTGTTCGAAGAATCCGATGCGCTTGAATCGCTGCCAAAAGCGATCGCGGCGGAACGGCGTCTGCGCGCGATAAACTCTGATGCAAAAATCGAAGGAGTGGTGAGCGATCTCACCTCGAAGAACGTGCTGGAACTGCTCTCTGGCTATTCTCTGATTCTGGATGGCACCGATAATTTCGAATCTCGCCTGCTGATCAATGACGCCTCGATTTCGCTTGGCACGCCGTGGATTTACGCCGCGGCCGTGGGGAGCTACGGTGTGACGTTCGCCATTCGTTCCCCAGAAACCGCATGCCTGGCGTGCCTGCTCACGGCGCGCGATTCTTCGTCCCCATTTGGCGCGGAAGAGACCTGCGATACCGCGGGGATTTTGAACGGTGCGGCCAGCTGTATTGCCTCAATTCAAGCCACCGAAGCCATCAAATTCCTTTCCGGGAATTCCGATGCTCTCAATGATCGGCTTGTTTCCTATGATGTCTGGAAGAATCGGTTTCAGTCAATTCAGGTGGCGAGAAACCCTTCGTGCCGGGCTTGCGTTCAACACGAATTTGCCTATTTGCAGGGAGAAGCGCAGCCCCACGTCACAATGTGCGGC
>JASHYE010000549.1 GCA_030043155.1 Candidatus Acidiferrales bacterium
GGATGCTCGCGAATCACCTCTTCGAGAATGTCCCACACGATTGATTCCTGCTGCTCGACCAGCTCTTTCGCCTGCTTGATTGTGGTGCAGTGCCCTGCCGCTTCCAGCCGGTGATAAATAAATGGCTTGAACAGCTCAAGCGCCATCTTCTTTGGCAGGCCACACTGATGCAGCTTAAGCTCTGGGCCGACTACGATGACCGAGCGCCCCGAATAGTCGACGCGCTTGCCGAGCAGGTTCTGCCGGAAACGGCCCTGCTTGCCTTTGAGGGTATCGGAGAGAGACTTCAGCGGGCGGTTATTCGTTCCGCGAAGAACGCGGCCGCGTCGCCCGTTATCAAACAGCGCGTCCACCGCTTCCTGAAGCATGCGCTTTTCGTTGCGCACAATCACGTCGGGAGCATGCAACTCCATCAGTTTTTTCAGCCGGTTGTTGCGATTAATGACGCGCCGATAAAGATCGTTCAGGTCCGATGTTGCGAAACGTCCGCCATCGAGAGGCACCAGGGGACGAAGCTCTGGCGGAAGCACGGGAATCACATCCAGAATCATCCACTCCGGACGGTTGCCGCTCTTTCGGAAAGACTCGACTACCTTCAGGCGCTTCGCAAACTTGATGCGCTTCTGAAGGCTCGGATCTACCTTCATTTTTTCGCGCAGCTCTCCTGAGAGCTTCTCGATGTCCACGCGACGCAGCAGTTCTTTGATTGCTTCCGCGCCCATTCCCGCGCGGTACTTTCCCGCAAACTCCTTCTGCAACTCCCGGTACTTGTCGTCGAGCAGCAGGTCCTTTTCCTTGATTCCCGGCGCTTCTCCGGCGTCGGTGACGACAAACGCCTCGAAGTAAAGGACGCGCTCCAGATCGCGCATGGAAATATCAAGCAGGTATCCGATGCGGCTCGGCAGGCCTTTGAAGAACCACACGTGCGAACACGGCGAAGCCAATTCAATGTGACCCAGGCGCTCTCTGCGGACCTTGCTCAGCGTGACTTCCACGCCGCACTTGTCGCAGATGACACCGCGGTGCTTCATGCGCTTGTATTTTCCACACAAACATTCCCAGTCTGTCACCGGGCCGAAAATCTTCGCGCAGAACAATCCATCGCGCTCCGGCTTGAATGTGCGGTAGTTGATGGTCTCCGGCTTGGTTACTTCGCCATGAGACCACGAACGAATTTTTTCCGGACTTGCCAGGCTGATGCGAATGGAATCGAAATCGGCAATCTGACTGGCGCGATCATACGGACTAGAACGATACAAGGGCTAACCTCCCGTCCCGGCAAAAGTCAGGACAATAAATCCTTGTGCGGCCCTCCAACAGACGGGCGATTAATCGGCTGCGGCCTGCTCCAACTGCGGCTTCTGTCGCTTCATGAGCTCCACATCCAAACAGAGCGACTGCAACTCTCGGACGAGTACGTTGAAAGATTCCGGCACGCCGGGCTCTATTCCCGGCTCGCCTTTGACAATGGCCTCGTAAATTTTCGCGCGGCCATATACGTCATCGGATTTCGCGGTGAGCAGTTCCTGCAAAATGTGCGCCGCTCCGTAAGCCTCGAGCGCCCATACTTCCATTTCTCCGAAGCGCTGGCCTCCGAACTGGGCTTTTCCTCCGAGCGGTTGCTGCGTGATCAGGGAATACGGCCCAATGGAACGCGCGTGAATCTTGTCATCCACAAGGTGCGACAGCTTGAGCATGTAGATGTAACCGACGGTCACGGGTTGCGAGAAAAGATCGCCTGTCATTCCATCATAAAGCGCGATCTTGCCGGTCTCCGGAAGGCTCGACGCTTGCAGAAGCTGGCGAATGTCCTTCTCGCGTGCGCCGTCGAACACCGGAGTCGCCACAGGAATGCCTTCGCGGAAATGTTCGCCGAGATCAATGATCTCCTCGTCATCCATCTCCTTGATGGAATCCCAAACGGATGTCTGCCCAAATGCTTCCTTGAACCACTTGCGCACTACTTCCGCACGCGATTCTTCATCGAGCAACTTCGCCACCTGATTTCCCAACTCCCGCGAGGCCCAGCCCAGATGCGTTTCCAGAATCTGGCCGACGTTCATGCGCGAAGGAACGCCAAGCGGATTCAGAACGATTTCGACTGGCGTTCCATCCGGCAGGTACGGCATATCTTCCGCTGGAACGATCCGCGCGATCACGCCCTTGTTTCCATGGCGTCCGGCCATTTTGTCGCCAACCGACAGCTTGCGCTTCATGGCGATGTATACCTTCACCAGCTTGATCACGCCCGGCGGAAGCTCATCGCCCTTCTTCAGCTTTTCCTTGCGCTCTTCGGTGATTTTTCGCAGAACGTCAATCTGCCGAGAAGTCATCTCCTCAATTTCGTCGATCTTCTCGATGAGCAGAGGATCTTTGTCCGACAAGCGAAGTCGCTTCAGGTTGCGCGTCGAGATTTTTTCCAGGATCTCGCGAGTGAGCTCTGTACCCTTGTTCAACAAGCGCTTGTTGGTACGCTCATCGTGCAGGTCGGCCATTAGCTTCTGACCGCCCAGCAAACCGGCGAGCCGCTTCAAGCGCTCGTCAGTCAGAATTCGGATTTCGTCCGCGAGGTTTTTTTCGAGTTTGAAAATCTGCGCGGCTTCAATTGCCTTGTGACGCTCATCTTTTTCTGCGCCCTTGCGGCAGAAAATCTTCACGTCGACGATGGTTCCCTCAATACCCGGCGGGCAATAGAGCGAAGCGTCGCGAACATCACCGGCCTTCTCGCCGAAAATTGCACGCAACAGCTTCTCTTCCGGCGTCAGGGTTGTTTCACCCTTTGGCGTCACCTTGCCGACCAGGATGTCGCCCGGCTTCACTGTCGCGCCGATGCGAATCACCCCGCTCTCGTCCAGATTGCGCAAAAAGCCTTCGTTGATGTTAGGAATATCGCGCGTGATTTCTTCTGGGCCGAGCTTTGTATCGCGCGCCTCGATTTCGTACTCTTCGATGTGAATCGAAGTGTAGTAATCCTCCTGCACCAGCTTTTCGCTCACCAGGATGGCGTCTTCAAAGTTGTAGCCCCGCCACGGTAGGAACGCGACCAGCACGTTGCGCCCCAAGGCCAGCTCTCCGCGGTCCGTGCACGGCCCGTCGGCCAGCACTTGCCCCTGACGAACGCGGTCTCCCGCGCGAACGAGCGGTTTTTGGTTGATGCAAGTATTCTGATTCGAGCGCTTAAACTTCGTCAGTAGGTAAATGTCAGAACCGACTTCGCGGCTCAGCACGCCGGATTGATCCGACTCGACGCGCACGATAATGCGCTCCGAGTCAACTTGGTCGATCACCCCATCGCGCTTGCAACTAATGACTGCGCCGGAATCGTGCGCCGTCACCCGCTCCATCCCCGTCCCAACCAGCGGCGCTTCACCCTTGATCAGCGGCACCGCCTGCCGCTGCATGTTGGAACCCATCAAGGCGCGGTTCGCGTCATCGTTCTCGAGGAACGGAATCAGACTCGCTGCCACGGATACGAGCTGCTTCGGCGAAACGTCGATGTAATCCACTTCTTCGCGCGATTTCAGCACGAAGTTTCCAGCCTGCCGGCAGTTCACCAACTCCGTCGTAATCCGGCCGCGCTCGTCCAGCGACGCGTTCGCCTGCGCCACAACGTAACGGTCTTCTTCCCAAGCCGACTGGTAGAAGCAATAGGCTTCCGAAGTGACCTTGCTGCGCCCCAAATCTTCGTTCGCCGAATCTACTTTTTCCTTCTCGACGATTTCACCAGGTTTAAACTCGCTGCCGCCGGCATTGACGATTTGCACATAATCGATAACGCGGCCGTTCTTCACCTTGCGATACGGAGACTCGATGAATCCGAATTCGTTGATCCGCGCGTAGCACGACAGCGAGCTGATCAATCCGATGTTCGGGCCTTCTGGCGTCTCGATCGGGCAAATGCGGCCGTAGTGCGTCGGATGCACGTCACGCACTTCGAATCCGGCTCGCTCGCGCGAAAGGCCCCCCGGACCAAGGGCCGAAAGCCGCCGCTTGTGCGTGATTTCACTCAACGGGTTCGTCTGATCCATGAACTGGCTCAGCTGAGAGCTTCCGAAGAATTCACGAATTGCCGCCATCACTGGTTTGGCGTTCACCAGATCGTGCGGCATCGCCGTGGACATTTCCTGGTACACCGACATCTTTTCCTTGATGGCGCGCTCCATGCGCACCAGGCCGATGCGGAACTGGTTCTCGAGCAGCTCACCTACCGCCCGCACACGCCGGTTGCCGAGATGATCGATGTCGTCTACCGTTCCGATATTCCGCCGCAGCTTGAGCAAATACTTGATTGCAGCGACGAAATCGACGGGGTCCAGCGTCCTCTTGTCGAGCGGAGTTTCCAATCCCAGTTTGATATTGAATTTCAACCGGCCTACGCGACTGAAATCGTATTTCCGCGGATCGAAAAACATTCCGTTGAACAGAGCCGTAGCTGTTTCGAGCGTCGGCGGATCGCCGGGACGCAGTTTGCGGTAAATCTCGATCAGCGCCTCGCGTGAATTTCGAATCGCATCCTTTTCCAGCGTCCGGCTGACGATTACCCCAACGTCATCCCGCTCCGGG
>JASHYE010000550.1 GCA_030043155.1 Candidatus Acidiferrales bacterium
TCCGCTGGAAATTCTGGATGCAGCTTGCCTCCATCCTTATCAGCGCGTTTCTTGGATTCGTCGCCCTCGTCATTGTTGGTCACCCGCTCGACACTCCCAGCGCCGCCACTTTCATTTTGCTTTCTGCAATCTTCTCCGGCCTCATCGCCTCTTCCGCGCGTGATCTGCTCGCCGCTTTCGAGCGGACACGCTCGTGACTATCATGTGCGTTTATGATTTCTAGCCTGAGGCGGACATGAGGTGGACAAAGGTACATCTGTGTACCAAACCACTGTTGAGCGCCACAGTGTGTCTACTCCTTTGTGGCTGCTCGAACGTTTTGTCGAAGCCTGCCCCGGCGCCGCTTTGGACCGCTGACTTGCTGCAGAATCCAGCCTATGCAGAGCGTGCAAAGCTCGAAGGCAAATCGCCGGCATACCATTTGGCAAGTCCACAGGTGGCGTTCTTAGGTTCGAACACTCTGGCAATTTCTTTCGCCGACGATGCTCAGATCCTGACCAATCTAAGCCAGCTTCGCCATTTTCACTTCCGAACAATCTTCCTGAATGCCGAGGATGGCAAGTTTGGAGATCGCCAGCTATCGTGGCCGACGATGGATAGCGATGCGAAGCTACTGCCAATGAAAGATGGAGGTTTTGTCGTCGCTGCTGGCCAGAAACTCTACCGCTACTCAGCGGATTATCAGCTGTCGGCGCAAGCTTCCATGCCCGCTGACCCGGGCAATGACAGTGGCAGCGAATTCGGATACGAGCCGTCGAGTATTATTCCCCGACAGCTAACGCACTGGACCGCAGAAGAGGATCCGTCTGAGGAGTTCATCGTCCTGCGCCATACTACCCTTAAAGAGAGAAGCTTTTTTTGGTTGAACAACCGCTTACAAGTCTTAGACGGTCCGATCAGGTCCGAAGCAAGCGGCGTAGGGTTTTCGGCTTCGGACGAGTTCATTCTGCAGGGCTCGTTTATTGGGGATCGTACCGGAAAGTGGCAGCTTCTCTGTCCGGCGTACAAGAATTCTGGAGGCACCTTTGTTAGTGAAGATAAAGTGCTTGTCACTTACAACTTTGGCAGGACAACCCGATATGCTTTGGCGACGACGGGCTGCACGCAATTTTCGGATTTGCCCGGCGCTCCCGGCTGGCAAGTGGTCGCTAGGGCCGCTTCCGGCAATCGTGTCGCGATTAGCGAAGCGTCGGTGAAAGGTACACTGTCGGGAGCGGTTACAACCATCAATCTCCATCTTTGGGACCCAAGCTCAGCGCAAGAATTGTTGAGTTTCCGGCTTGAGCCACAAGTTGAAAGAGGGCCTTGGGTCAGGGCACCTGCTCTGGTTGCAGCCTTTTCGCCCGATGGAAAACGATTGGCTGTTCTTTTTGGTACCACGCTCTCCCTATGTGTTGTCCCGTGAACCACTAAGAAGGAGGTCGGAGCTTCAGCTCCGACATAACAATGCACTTCAGAATACTCCTATCGCGCGCTTTATCCGCGCGATGTGGTCTTGTTCGTTCTAGCGACAAGCCATGACTAATTCATTTCCACTTTCCTCCGGCGAACTGAACGTCCGCTCCGATCCAACCGGCGGCAGCGTCCTTTCGCAAGTCGCAGGCTCACTCGGCCCATACGGCAGCCAAATCGTTTTTCTCTTCCACGGCTACAACGATTCCTTCGCCGTTGCGCGCCAATCTTATGCCTCGTTCTTGCAAAACTTCCCCGCTGCCGGAGATCCGCTCCACGATAAATGGCAACCCGCCATCCACTCCTGCTACTGGCCAGGAGACAAAGCTTGGGGATTCCTGTCGCCCGCTGGCTACCCTCTTGAAATGGAACCCGCCAAGGAATCCGCCGCCACCTTCGCTAACTTCATTGCCAACCTTCCGATCCCTGCGGGAGTCCTCGACATCTACTTCATCGCCCATTCCCTCGGCAATCGCGTGGTTCTCGAACTGCTCGAAAAACTCAGAACCATCGCACCAGCGGGTATTCGTTTCGCGGGCTTCTGCATGATGGCCGCGGCAGCTCCTGTCTCCATGGCCGAGCCCAGCGGTGTGCTTTTCGAAGCCGCAACCGTCAGCTCAACGCGCCGCGTGCTCTATTCCCGCGCGGACACCGTCCTCCATTTTGCTTTTCCCATCGGAGAAACCGCGGCCCTCGAAGGCTTCTTCCCAACTGCCATTGGACGCTTCGGCCAGCCTCCATCCGACTGGACCACCGAAACGGAAATGTTCATCTCGTCCAATCGCGGCTACAACCACGGCGATTATTGGAGCCAGCACAACACCATTCCGCAAATCTCCGCCTTCCTCGGCATTCCCGCCGCCGCCGCTCCCGCATCCGCATCAATTCTGCAACACGCTCTTCCCCCTCCCGCCTCCCTGCCCCAAAACCAACTCCCCCGCCGCACCCTACCCTCTTTGGCCCTTTGAATGCTCACCATTCATTCGGAGGGAAGTTCAGTTGAATTCCCAGCTTTCATCGCCTATTATCCAGTCGATGCCCACGGCAGCGGCACGCGCCAAGACGCCATCTCATACGCTTCGGTGTGCCGACTCACGCGATTTGTCTTGGATTCCCGGTGAATCCATTCATTTGGTCCTGACCTCGCCTCCCTACTGGACGCTCAAAGAGTATCCCCACAATCATGGCCAGCTTGGAATCATTGACAATTATGAGCGCTTTCACGACGAACTCGATTCTGTTTGGCGGCACGCATTTCGCATTCTCGTGCCTGGCGGACGGCTCGTTTGCGTAGTCGGGGATGTTTGCTTATCACGTCGCAGGCATGGACGCCACATGGTCATGCCTCTTCACGCAGATATCGTGGTTCGCTGCCGAAAAATCGGCTTCGACAACCTTTCACCGATTTTCTGGTACAAAATTTCCAATGCCCAGTATGAAATCGAGAACCACGGTTCCGGCTCCGGGTTCTTGGGCAAGCCGTACGAGCCGAACGCAATCATCAAAAATGACGTCGAATTCATCCTTATGTTGAGAAAGCCGGGCGGCTATCGCCAGCCCACCGAACAACAGCGCGATTCATCGCGTTTGACCAAAGAGGAGCATCACGACTGGTTTCAGCAGGTCTGGACAATACCCGGCGAATCGACACGCCAGCACCCGGCACCGTTTCCTGAGGAGCTTGCGTACCGCCTCATCAGAATGTTTTCATTTTCCGACGATACCGTTTTGGATCCCTTTATGGGAATGGGCACGACCGTGCTCGCCGCCGTCCGCTGCGGACGGCGCGCTATTGGTGTTGACGTCGAGCCGTCCTACGTAAAGCAAGCGAAGCTGAGAATCGAGTCTGCGCTTGCCAACCTATTTGAGAATTCGGAGCCTGCGGCTGTTCGTCGCACTGCCTAAAACCTGCGGTCGTATTCCTTGCTGATGCGCGCCAAAATCGCCCCATAATCGAGCTGCGTTTCCTTTTCATTGGCCCATTCAAACGGATATGGCGGCGCATTGCTTGCACGAAATCGAAGCACGATAAATTCGTCGAAAACAGGCTTCGCGTGTTCTAGCAGCCTTCTTTCCGCTTCTTGTGCTTCCTGTGCCGGATGCAGGTAGCCCCCGTGTCCCGTGGTTTGATATTCGCGCTGTCCCTCCCAGCTGACGTAAAACTCCGCGCAATTAATCCCGACAGTGGCGATGCAAATGGGATTGCCACCCCGCTTAAATTGGGCGACCTGATTCCGCAAATCACTGATCACACGATCGATTTGCTTGATCATGGCTTTCGCGAGCACTTTTACTTCAACCCCAATCTCGACGGTCGCGATTTCTCCTCTTGCGACCTGATAGCCGGTATCGATAATCGGAGCTGCGCCAGGGACAATCTCTCCAAAAGTGCCGTCTCCTCGCCGGGCCTTAATCCCTCTCTGCCGATTGCGGGAATTCACTACAGTGCGATGCTCCCTTATTGCAGAGGAGAGCTTCTGCGAACGTCCGAGCGACGCCAAGTCCTCAAAGACCTGCATCGCAACGAAGTCACCTTGATTGGCGATTCGATGCAAATAAACGCGGCCATCGAATAATCTGCGAAACTCACGCAGAAATCGAAACTCAGGTTGGGGTACTTGATCCGGCAAGGCAGGCGGGATTTTACCAAACACCTACGGGCATTTAGAAGGAATCTAAGGGACCGCGGCCCATGCCAGCCGCTTCGCGGTTCAAATCCGCGCCCCAGTGTGCTATGCTGCGTGTATCGGTTCGGGGCAAAGCAGGAGGCAGCATCGCAGGTGGCCCAGGAAGACTGCTGTAATCGGCGAGCGTTCTCAGCTTCTCGACACGCTACCGCCGCTCACGCAATTTCTAATCGACACACCCCAGAAAAATTAGAAAATCACCTAAGTTGCACAAAACAAGCCATTAAATATTTTCTAATCGTAAACTTTTGCGCATTTTTTGAGCAGCTAATCGATCCTCAATTTGCAGGTAACGCTCCCAGCCCGCGCTGCGTCCCTCTGCCTTGGCTCCCAATGCACCTCATCTGGATGGCACCATGCCCCCGCTAACTCTTTACGAGAAAATCTGGAACGCCCATGTCGTCCGCGAAGTCCCGGGCCAGCCGTCCCTGATTTACATCGACCGCCATTTGATCCACGAGGGCACCTCTCCTCAAGCATTCGCGGGACTCAAAGCTGCGGGTCGCAAAGTTCGCCGCCCCGAGCTCACGTTCGCGGTGATGGACCATTCTGTCTCCACAAAGAATCGCGATCTGCCGGTTCTCGACGCCGATGCCGACGGCCAGTTCAAAGCCCTCGCTAAGAATTGCGCCGAAACCGGCGTGCGCCTGTTCGACATGCACAGCCACAATCAGGGCATCGTGCACATCATCGGCCCAGAGCTTGGCATCACGCAGCCGGGGTTCACGATTGTCTGTGGCGATAGCCACACGTCCACGCATGGCGCTATGGGTGCGCTGGCCTTCGGTATCGGCACCAGCGAAATCGAACACGTGCTCGCCACGCAGTGCCTCTCGCAGTTCAAATCGAAAACCACGCGCATCGAAGTGAAAGGAAAACTCGGCGGCGGACTCGCGTCGAAAGACATCATTCTGGCCATCATCGGAAAACTGGGGATCGCCGGAGGCAACGGCCACGTTTTCGAATATACCGGCGAAGCGATTCGCGCACTTTCCATGGAAGCGCGCATGACCATTTGCAATATGTCCATCGAATGCGGCGCGCGCGCCGGAATGGTCGCGCCGGACGAAACCACGTTTGCGTACCTGGACGGTAAGCCGTTTGTTCCGCGCGGAAAAGAATTTCAGAAACTCGTCGAGCACTGGAAAACTTTGCCGTCTGATCCCGGCGCGAAATTTGATGAAGCCGTAGAACTCGATGCGGCGAAACTCGCGCCGCAAGTCACCTGGGGCACGAATCCCGGCATGGTCACCGACGTCACGCAGCGTGTTCCGGATCCCGCTTCTTTCGCAAACGACGTCGACCGTAAAGCCGCCGAGCGCGCCCTCGTTTACATGGACTTGAAGCCCGGCACGCCCATCACCGACATTTCCCTCGACCGCGTGTTTATCGGCTCATGCACGAATTCGCGCCTCGAAGATCTGCGTCTAGCTGCAAAACTCGTCGCGGGAAAACATGTCGCGAAATCGCTCAAGCAGGCGCTCGTCGTTCCCGGCTCGCGCCGCGTGAAAGCCCAGGCCGAAGAAGAGGGCCTCGACAAAATTTTCGTCGCTGCCGGATTCGAATGGCGCGATGCGGGAT
>JASHYE010000551.1 GCA_030043155.1 Candidatus Acidiferrales bacterium
TCTGAACTGCTAGTTCTCTAATTGTAGGGGTAAGTTAGGCCACCAGGACGCACTGCGCCACATCATCCAGCACGATGCTCCCCGGTTGCATCGCCGTAACAGTTGCCAGCTTGTTTGGCCTGCTCATCATGTCCACGGCATCGGAACCGCAGGTCCCACAGCGCCCGTGACGGTCGAGGTCAGTTGGCACGCGGCAATCGGCGCACCACCAATTTCGGCTTACCCAAGTTTGATCGATGACTACGTTTGTGTATGACATGGCACTCATTTTGGGACAGGTGCGCCAAGAGGTGAATAGGAGGCAAGTCACTTTCTTTTTCGGTGAATTTCGGTACAGAAGTACTAAAACCGTAGCCCGCTGCCTCGCAGCACACGAGAATCGAGTATCATCTAACATATTGATTTTATTGGATTAGCAAGCGCATACGGCGATTTCTGTAGTTTTAGCGGGTAGCGGTATTTTGCAGAGATCACCGCGGTGAAGTACTAAGGAGCCCTTCAGCGCAAAGCGCGCCGCCAGGAGTTTCTTCGTGTTTGAAGTAGACGAAAACCTCGCTCCCCGCCGAGCCCGATTCGCGGACACGCGAGGTGATTTGCGCCAGTTCTTTAGCGCTGTACTGTTCTTTGCGCAGGCGCAAATAGCCGAATCCGGCAGTTTGGACGGCGGGCGTTTCGAGCTTTTCGCTCTCCGCCTGGCAAAGAGCCGCTTTTTTCGCGCGCAACGCGGCATACACCTCTTCGCAGAACCACGACGCATCTCGAAACTCAAACGCCGGTCGGATTCCTGGCGGCAATTCCTCGAGGAAATTCTGCAAGAGCGCCAGATCGCATTTCAAATTCGGCGGCAATTGAAAAAGAATGGGGCCGAGTTTGTGTGCGTCCTCCAGCGGACGTAACGAGGAGAAAAATCGCGTAAGCCAATCGCCGGTATCGCGCAGCCGCTTGATATGGGTGATCATCTGGTGCGCCTTGAGCGCGAACTTAAAATCCGCTGGCGTCGCGGCGATCCAGCCTTCGAGCAGCTTTTCGGTCGGAAACCGCCGAAACGTGTAATTCACCTCTACGGAATTCAGCCGCGTTGCGTAGTAGCTCAGGAATTTCGCAGACGCTAGCTTTGCGGGATAGAAGGCCGGCTTCCAGCTTGGATACGACCATCCGGAAGTGCCGGCATAGACTTTCGCCATGCCGCCAGTGTAGCTGAAAACTGCATCTGAAAACGAGGTCGCGCGAACGCGCAATGGCCGAGAAGCTGCTTCCTAAATCGGTTTTCAGGGGTCAGAGCTTTAGCTCCGACATAAGTTACCTGCGAAAAATGGGGCTTTAGCCCCTGAAGTAAAGCCTTTGGTTGCCTCTCGATACTTATGCACCCGGCGAAATCGCGTATAATGAGTGTGCGAGGAAACCGATGCCCATCTACGAATACATTTGCGATGCATGCAAAACCCGCTACGAGCGCATCGTCACCGCGAAAAACGGTCAGCCGGAATGCCCGAAATGCGGCAGCCGTAAATCGACGGTTCAATTTTCGACCTTCGCCGCGCACACAGGCAACGGCGCATCTGCTTCGGCCGACTCCACTGAATCGACCGGCGCGGGCGCCTGCGGCTGCACTCCACACTCCTGCGGCTGCAATTGAATTCCACCTGCTTCGAGTTCGCTCCTCATACCTGACCTCTCCGACTTCCCACGCCGTATTGCTGCAATACGTTCGCCCGAGCAGGGAGAAAACTTAGTGTTGTTACAACGACGAAGCGAGTCGGCGATGAAGGCTTGACAAAATGTTCTATATATGTAGACTATTATCATGCCTAAACACGTACGAATGTCCCGCCAAACGGTGATGATTTTCCGCGCGTTGCTCGCGGAGCCCCGTGAATGGCGCTACGGCTACGACCTGAGCCGCGAAACAACTCTTAAATCAGGCACCCTTTATCCAATCCTCATGCGTTTGAGCAAGCGCGGATGGCTGGAAACGAAATGGACGGCACCCGACGCGCCCGGGAGGCCGCCTCGGCACATGTACCGGCTGACTTCGGACGGATTGCGCGGGGCAAGGGAGATCGCTGGCGTGGGAGCGCTCCGAACAGTGCGGCGCGCGGCCTATAGCGAAGGCCGAACATGAAGTGGACACCGCTGTGCAGAAGGGCGGCACGCGCGCTCATTTCCGCCGCTGTCTGGATCAGTCCCGCAAACATGCGCGAATGGGCTGCGGCCATGGCGGCGGAATCGGAATATGTCGAAAGTTCATTTGGCGCGCTTGCGTGGGCCGCAGGATGCTTTGGAACGGCGCTGAAGCAGCTTTGCATTTCGATTCTTTCCCCCGGTGCGCTTGTGACCGAAACGGAGGGCAACATGGGCAAGTTCGCGAAAATATCAGCCGCAGTCCTAATCGTCGCCTCAGCTCTTTTCCTTTTCGCTCCCACATTTCGCCAAGCCCTAACCGTAACCGGCGGAAGCTGGCGTCTATCGAGTTTTTTCTCGGATCCCTCTTGGACCGAGGAGATGCGCACCCTGGGCGCCAAAGCGGAAGAGAATCGCGACGCCGAAACGCTGGCCTTCGTCGCCATGCAGATGCGCTATGACACACAAAATCGCGCGCAACGGGACAAGTTTGCAGACGAGGCCGTTCAGTGGAACGCGGACCTAACTTGGATTTACTACCCGATTTTGTCTGATGACGCGGTACGAATGCCGCTGTCGTCGGATGCACGCGATCCGAATGACGCGCGCTGGATGGCACGCCTGCAGGCGTGGGACCCGAACAATGCTGTTGTCTA
>JASHYE010000552.1 GCA_030043155.1 Candidatus Acidiferrales bacterium
GGCGGAGCGCCCGAGACGGCACGAGTATCGTAGAGCAAGCGATACGTTAAATGACGAACATCGCTCGGGAAGCTGATGCCCGGCGGATATGGATAAAAATGAAGCGTGTGTGTCGGCAACGGAGCTACGGTGCCGCCAAACTTTGCGTAGAAATCCATGTCCTTGTCGAAACCATCGGCGTAGAAGAAATAATCGCGGGTCCAGCCGGAGGGTAGCCTTGGAAGCGTGGCGGGGTTGAAATCGAGGGCGACTTCGTCGCCGGACCCGAAGATTACGTACTCCTCATCGGCACGCTTGAGTAGTTTCAGCACGTCGCCATACCGCGTGTAGTTTCCAGTTTGCTGCGCGTACGGACCTGTGGAGCTGACCTCATCGTAGTTGTAACTCAAGTCGGCGGGAGTGCTGCTTTCCGCGTATTGCGGATAACCGCGAAATTCGAGCCGAGCGTTTGCAAGAGGAACCTCCGAAACGCGGTAGGGAGTGTTCGCGGGCGAATTGTCGATAAGAATTCGATCCCAATAGATCTTCAGGTTGGTGACGATGCGAATGCGGCGCGTGCCCGGAGGAATTTCCCCCGTAAGATCAGCGGTCATCGTGCGCTCCAGGCCAGCGGGGAAGCCGATGTCGTCAATGACGCGATGCCAGTGTCCCGATGAATCGAGCGCCTCAACATACGGCGAGATCGGCTTGAGCCCAGCGTGCCACGCGGCATAGAGCGAAGTCGCGGAAAAATAGTCCGTGAAACCGTCAAGTACCAGCCGTAACCGATTGCGTGGATTCCACGCGCCGAGGTCAAGCTCGACCCAGTGCAGATTCGCGAACCCATCGTAGGGCAATGCAGTGAACCCCTTCACGAATTGATGGTCGGTTTTAAGGAGCAACGGAAGAACATTGTGTCCCTCAGAGTCCCACGCGCTAACGGGCGGGTGCGCGTCGCGAGTGGCGAAAACCTTAAAGGTCGGGAACGGCGGATACATTGCGAAATGCGCGTTAGGATAGACATCCACGTCAGCAGGATGGTCAATGGCGACAAGCCGGACCGTATTCAGATAGTCCAGTTCCTCCATCGGCTCAAGAAGGCGGAAACTCAAGAAGCCGTTCCTCAGCTGGACCGCGGAGCGATCAACTTTCAGATATTCCTTGGGATTCGATATGTTGCGCTCACCGGGTGTAAGCCAGTGGCCGAGGATTCCTGGGCCGAGCATATCGGAAATAAACTGAAAAGTGTGTCCGTTCCAGGAGAACAGCAGAGGACAGGAACTGCCTTTGCGGTCGAGTTCGCTGATGGAATGCGTGGAATTTGCGGCTAGATTGATTTCGTCCTGCAGGACACCGGTGGGCCACAACATGCGAACAACGTCTGCTTGCTGTACGCCGTTCAATCCGACGGTCGCGGATGTATCGCTTTGACCAAGGTAGCCGGATGAGGCAGGAATTTCCATTTTCTGCTGAAGAGTCCCCGCAAACACAGTGAGCTTCGTTCCGATGGCGCTCTTGTTATCGGCAAGGCCATGCAACGCAAGCCGCAACCAATGATTGTGATTGCCTCCGACATTTCGCAGGAGCACAGGAGGCCCCGCGTTTTGAGTGATCAGCAGACTCGGCGCGCCGTCACCGAAGAAATCCGCGGTGACAATCGAGCGTGGGCGGGTCAGACGAATTTCATCGAGGCCCACTTCCTTCGTGACGTCGCGGAAACCAGCGGATCCTTCGTTGCGAAACAACGCGATGTGGCCCGCGCCAGACGAATCTTCGCCCGCCGCGGCGAGGTCAATCCACCCGTCATTATCGTAATCGAAAGCGGCCAAGCCCCAGGCGCGGACCCAATCGAGTTTCGGCAAATTGACAGCTTCAAACCTTTTTCCGTCGACGTTACGCCACAGGGACAAAGCTGGCGCCGAACGATGAGTGAAAGCGATGTCCATCCAATTGTCTTTGTTGAAGTCGAAGACAACTGCCCCTATGGCTGGTGAAATTGTGGAAGCCCACGGACGCAACGCAGTAAAGCGTCCTTCACGCGGATTTAGATATATAACTGGCGGACGGGAAATATCTGTGACGACGAGATCCACTGCCCGGTCATTGTTGATATCGCTGGCTGTGGCGCCCCAACTTGCCGGAACATCGAGGCCAACCTGCGAAGCTACTTCGGTGAACGTTCCATTTCCATTATTGCGCCACATCTGATCCAGAGGTTTTGCATCGGCATGCCCGGCGAAAAACCATCGGTCGTCTTCGGATGCGCGAGCGACGTAAAGGTCCAGATTCCCGTCATGGTCATAGTCAACGAACGTGATTCCCATCGGTTGACCCGTAACGTGAATTCCCGAAGAAGCAGTGACATCACGAAACCTTCCGTTACCGTCGTTGTGAAACAGCGCAACTCCACCCGCATAACTGACAGCGAGATCCACTTGCCCGTCATTGTCGTAATCGCCGGCTGTGCATCCCATGCCCACGCCGGAGAGGACGATGCCGGATTGTGCGGTCACGTCTTGGAAGTGACCGTTGCCAAGATTGCGATACAGCGCGGGATGCCCGTTGCCGTCGGCATTGACAAGAAAAATGTCGGGACGGCCGTCGCCATCGAAATCCAACACGCAGGCGCCCGCGCCTAAAGAGGATGTTGCGGAATCTTGGCGCAGGGCCGCATCGAGATGGGCAGCCTTCTCGGGCAATCCGGATTCCGATGTAACGTCCACGAAGCGCACCTTGCTTGCGGGCGGGACAGGCTCGATGCCAGGCGCCACTTCCTCGACCAAAGAATACTTTCCCTGATCGCCATAAATCCTGCTCATCGGAGTGCCGATTTTTTTCTGCGTTTCGCTTTCGAAACGTGCCAGATATTCGCGCGCGCGGGAAGTGTTTCCGGAGCGCTGATACGCTTGGGCGATGGCGAACGCGGCTGAAGCGTGAAAGGGATTGAGTTTCAGGGTGACGTCAAATTCCGCGATGGCTTTTGCGTACTCGCGTAGCGCCATGTACCCTTGGCCGAGAAAATAATGTGTGTCAGCGTCGCTGGGATCGAGAGCGGCCACTCTCTGAAAGTCAGTGACAGAAGCATCGGAGTGACCCAGAGAATTTTCGAGCAGGCCTCGGTTGTACCAGACGCGCGGATTTTTGGGATCGCGTATGGCGGTCTCATTCAGAATCGTTTGGGCCTCGGTAAATTGCTGCAAATTGAAAAGAGCGATCGCTTCATTTAGCCGGGCTGCGTAAAGCTGGGGATCGAGCGAGTAGGCTTTTCTGAATTCTCCCAGCGCCGATTGTTGCTGCTGGCGATTCATGTAAGCAACGCCGAGATTATTGTCTTCTGCCGCCTCGGTTTTCGCTGAAACGGAAACCGATTGCGCGGAAACGCGTGAGTGGGCGAACCAGAAAACGGATACAGACACGATACCGGCGGTCAGAGCGAAGCCGGACAACGCTCGCCGGGATCTTCGTCGTTTCTTAGTTCTTTGCGTAACGGCTGGTCGCGACAATTCCGTCGCCTTCTTTTACAGTGATGGTCTGCCCAGCGGAGACATTCGCGAGATGATCGATTTGGCCGCTCGGCCAGCGGATTTCCACTTTGTCCGCGCGCGTATTCTGGCCGAGGCCGAACGTTAAGGCAAGCTCGCTGGAAGACAAGTAGCTCGAGCCACTGGTCAGCATCTTATCCTGCGTCGTTCCGCCCGCCGTGACCCCCACGACGGAGTCGAGCCCGTCACGGTTCGACTTGGTGCCCACCAGCTTGATGCGCAGGCTCTCGTTTGCGCCGCCCACGTTGCGAAAAAGTGCCGCCGGGCCAGCATTCGTGGAAATCAAGACGTCCAGCCTCCCGTCGTTGAACACATCGGCGTAAGCGGCGCCACGCGCCACGCGCGGCAGATTGAATGCCGTTCCCATTTGGGAAGTAACATCGGCAAATTTTCCGCTGCCCAGGTTGCGAAACAGCAGCGGCGGTTCCGCGTAATGCACTTGTCGCTGAACGACTTGAATATCGCTCTGAATATGGCCGTTTGCGACGAAGATGTCCGGCCAGCCATCGTTGTCGTAATCGAAAAAAAAGCATCCGAAGCCAAGCGTCAGCAGGCTGGAACGGCCGATTTCAGAGTGAGGAGCCTCATCGACGAAGAGGCCGTTGCCTTCGTTGTGATAGAGCGCCAGCATCTGGTTCGAGAAGTTTGTGATCAGAAGGCTGGAGTATCCGGAATGGTCGTAGTCCGCGGCCGCCGTGCCCATGCCCGCGCGGGCAACGCCGTTTTCACTGAAGCCCACGCCGGACATCACCGCCTTCTCGGTGAAGGTTCCATCGTGGTTGTTGATATATAGCTTGTTCGGTTCCGTGTCATTGCTGACGAAAATATCGGGCCAGCCGTCGTTGTTCGCATCGAAGATGGTAATGCCTAAACTCTTCGATGTTGGATCGTAAAGGCCCGCCTGCTTGGTAACGTCCGTAAAAGTTCCATCGCCATTGTTGCGCCAAAGGCGCAAAGGCGCACCATTGTAAGATTGAGGCGTGCAATAGGATTTCGTCCGTCCATCGAGCGTGCAATAGATGTCTGTTTGTGGCGTCCACTGCACGTAATTTGCCACCAGCAGGTCAAGCCGGCCATTTCGCTCATAGTCGATCCATGCAGCGCTAGTGCTGAACTCGTTTGGCCCCCACAACCCTGCCTGCTTGGTTACATCGGTGAATGTGCCGTTGCAGTTGTTGCGGAACAGATGGCTTTGCCCCACGGCCGTGACAAAGATATCGTCACACCCGTCGTTGTTGTAATCGCCGACGGCTACACCCATCCCGTACATTTCCACGTCCAGCCCAGCTTGATGCGTCACATCGGTAAAAGTGCCGTCATGATTGTTGCGGTAAAGGCTCATATAGGTATGGCGCCGCACATGACCCGGCCAATCTTTGCCATTGATCAGGAGAATGTCCGGCCATCCGTCCTTGTTGTAGTCGATAAAGGCAACGCCGGAGCCCAGTGCCTCCGGAAGCCACATTTTCCCAAATGCGCCATTATTGTGAGTGAAATGGATGCCAGCAGTTCGCGTAACATCCTCAAAGTGAATTTGTGATGAAGGCACTATTTCCGCGTCCAGAGCGGCCAATGAAGAAACGAGAAACACAATAGCCAGTGCCGGAAAGAATTTTCGACCGGCTGGCCCCATCACCGAGAGGCCTTCTGCTTCGCGAGTGCGGTGTAGCGTGGAGCAGCCGGCTTCAGCGGTTCCGAATCGATCTCATGAATCGGCTGACGCTCATTGTTATCATCTGGATGTGACCGCAAATACGGGCCAGTCAGAGCGTCTTCTGCTTCGTTCGCTTTGAAACGCAAATACCGCACTTCGTACTTCTGAGACTGAGCCGTCTGGCCGAGTCCGTTGTAGCAGAGCATCAAGTTGTAATTTGCTTCGATGTCCTCGGGGTCGATTTGCAGCACCGCCTGAAATTGCCGAATGGCGTCCGTATACCGCCGCTCGAGAAAAAAAGTGCGGCCAAGATCGTTCCGCGCCACGCGGTCATTTGGATATTGCTGCAGCGCAATTCCCAATTGAGCGATGGCTGCATCGTATTGCCCCTCATCTCGCAGCACGTTTGCGTAAAAGAAGTGCGCACTGGCTAGAGTCGGCGCCACTTTAAGCGCTTGCTTCAGTACCTGCTCTGCGCCCGGTAAATTTCCTTCTTGCAGACGCACACGTCCCATATTCACCCAGCCATCGCCGCGATTTGGCGCGGCTTGCGCCACTTTCTCGAACGCTGCCTCGGATCCTTGCAAGTCTCCCTGCAGAAGCAGTCCGATGCCATAATCATTCCAGCGTTCCCAGTCGGAAGCTTCCACATCCACGTGCGGTTGAGGTAACGGAGCAGTTGCCGGCAACACGTTCAGTTTCACCGTGTCTTGCCCCATCACAACAATCGGCAGGTCAGGAATACCCGGCCGCTTGCCGGAATCGCCTTGCGTGTTTCCTGTGAAAACCCATTTCGTATCGTCATAGCTAGGCGATACAGCCGATTTAACTCCGTTTAGATCGTGCACGCCCGCAAACGAGAACTGCGTGAACCACCAGCTGAACTTCCGATAATTCAGTTTCGCGGTCAGGGTAATGCGATTGCCGGCGTCCTTCGGGATATACAAGCGATAATGAACGGTGTCCGCCGCACCGGGGGGAATCAATCGGACATAAATGACTGCGCGCTCGGCCCAGGCGTTGCGTTTGTTGATCGGGTTGCCGTGCGAATCGATGAGCAGCGCTCGATAAAACTGCGCGCCGCGATCCACCGGCCCATTGCTTTCATCGTTCGGACCCGCTTCGCCGCTCCAGAAAATCGTGCGCCCATTTTCATCTTTAGCCCGGAGTTCGATCCAAAGATCGAAGGCATCGATCGTTCCGCCGGGGAAAAAGTGCCCTACACCTCGCGTGCGGACCACCACGTCAACACGCTCGGTATCTCCACGACGAGCCTGCATCGGAAAACGGCCGAAAGGCGCGCTGAGCAGTGAGGCTGGAGTGGCGAACTGCTCTTGCCCTGCGGGCGCCTCGAACTCCGATTCCTCCCCCACGCCAAACGTCGTCTGGGCTTGTGGAAAGCTGCGGGGAAGGCCTCCGGCCAACGGCGCGTTTGCCATACCGGTTTCTGCCTGTTCGGGTGAAATTCCGAAAATGTCGATGCTGACTTGGTTGTCCTTCAAAAAATTCTCCACTGTCTCGAGCTGCTCTGCATCCTCATTTTCGTAAGGAAGGGCTGTATTGGCTGCGGGAAACCGGTGCGAATCAATCAGTCCGGCATAATTGCCGAAATCGCCCGACCGCACTTTCGGCATGTGACAATCCGTGCAGGTTTCCGGATGAGGCGGATAATAAAATGACCGCGCGCCCTCGCCGGAGATTCCGCTTGCCTGCCAGTTATCATATTCGTTGAATCCGCGCGTCCAACGGTAATGATTCACGGGAAAATCCAGATGCACCTTGTGGCAGGATGAGCAGAATGCAGCTGTCTGATTCCTGACAAATGGCTTCATGAATACGCGGCGATGCGGCTCCGGGTTTAACTTCAGCAGAAAATCGACCAAATCATGCACTACCGGGTTCTGGCTCGTCGCCAGATCATTCAGGGGAGGATATTCGAGAACATAATTGTTCTG
>JASHYE010000553.1 GCA_030043155.1 Candidatus Acidiferrales bacterium
GTTCGCGGCACGCATTGGCCCCCCGCTCCCGTCCCGCGCAATATGATTCTCAATGCCACATCGCTCGGGTGGCTGAACCACGTACAATGGGCGCATACCCTCACTTTGGCCGTCATTTTCGTTGGCTTGGGGCATTCCGTTCTTGCGATGAGCGGCGAAGAAACCCTTGCTCAGGTCTATCGCGAAATCGAGCACCCGAAACTGCCCAATTTGAAGAAGACGGCGCTGATCATTTGCGTGTACAGCCTTCTTTTCACCGCATTGGTTTCTTTCTTTGCTGTGATGATTATCCCGGACAGTATTCGGCATCATTTCTTCGAGAACCTCATCGGCGGCCTCGCGATGAACTTGCAGGGGCCGTTCGCGCTTAGGCTCGTCTTTCACGTATTCGTCGTGGTTGTTGGCATGCTCATCCTTTCGGGGGCGGTAAACACCGCAATTGTCGGATCGAATGGCGTTCTCAGCCGAGTTTCCGAAGATGGAGTTCTCACTGACTGGTTTCGACATCCCCACCGGCGCTTTGGCACTTCACACCGAATCATCACCAGCGTGGCGGCGTTGCAAATCATCACCATTCTTGTTAGCCGCGGCGATGTGAATTTTCTTGGCAATCTTTATGCGTTTGGCGTGATTTGGAGTTTCGCGCTGAAGGGGATCGCTGTTCTCGTTTTGCGCTACACGCACCCGCAGGATCGTGAATATCGCGTTCCGCTGAACTTTTCGGTCGCAGGACGGGAAATCCCGCTTGGTTTGGCGCTCATCACGCTAGTGCTCCTGCTGATCGCTGTAATCAACCTGTTTACTAAGCCAGACGCAACGATTGCCGGAGTCGTCTTTTCAGGTCTCCTTTTTGTTGGCTTCACGCTTTCCGAGCGAAGCGTCCGCCGGCGTGTGGGTACGACCCAGGCCGCTGAACTTGATCAGTTCAACCTGGCACAGGAAGCGGATCTGTCGCCCGCTAATGTAGGTGTCCGCCCAGGCAATATCCTTGTTCCAGTGAGCAACTATTACGCACTCTATCATCTGCACTCCGCGTTGGAACGCTTGAAAACACCTGAGCAAGATGTGGTTGTACTGCATATTCGCTTGCTGCGGCGCGCCGCCTCGGGTGAATACGATTTGCGCCCCGACCAACTCTTCAGCACCATCGAGCAACTCCTCTTTACCAAAGTCCTCGCAATCGCAGAAAAGGAAGGGAAGCCGGTGCGCCTGGCAGTCGCAGCGGCCAACGATTTGTGGGATGGTATCTTGCGCGCAGCAGAGAATCTTCAGTCGAGCAGCATCGTCGTCGGAAGTTCATCCAAGATGCCCATCAACGAACAGGCGCGCGAAGTTGGGTTGGCTTGGGAGCGGATGCCTCAGCCCCGTCCCCGGCTCGCTCTGGACATTTTTACGCCAGGCGGCCAGGAGCGCATTTTCTATCTTGGTCCCCACTCCCCGCATCTCACTCCCAAGGAAATCGACCTGCTCCACAATATATGGTTGCAACTCAGCGACGAATTGCCTGGCGAAGACCTGCATCATCACGACATCGTTCATTTTGCACTTACTGAGCTCACGCGTGAGATGTCTCAGGGTAGCAGCAACGGCATGCTCGATCGTCTGCGCGAGCATCTTCGCGAAATCAAAGACCGGCGTCCTCCCTCAGGGTAAAGTCCCAAACGGATTCTTTCTCCGCCAATATGCTTAGGCAGCGATCTGCGCTGTGCAGAACGCACACTTCGTCGCCTTTAGTGGAATGGCCGACAGGCAATAAGGGCAGTTTTTCGTCGTCACCTCCGGCGGAGGCCCCGGCTTTTTGGTCCATTGGTTGATTTGTCTGACGACCAGGAAAATCGCGAAAGCAACAATCAGGAAATCAATCACGGTATTCACAAAGGTGCCATAGTTGATTGTCGCAGCTCCCGCAGCCTTCGCCGCGGCGAGCGTCAGGTAATGCGCGCCGGAAATATTCACGAACAAACTATTGAAGTCGACACGGCCCAAAATCAGCCCGATGGGAGGCATAATGATGTCGTTTACAAGCGAGGTCACAATTCTGCCGAAGGCCGCACCGATGATGATTCCAACGGCCATGTCCATCACGTTGCCCTTCATCGCAAATTCCTTGAATTCTTTCAGCATTGCTCATTCTCCTCTCGTCGGTTTTCTTTGTTTGTCGCCGGTTCAGATTTGCAGATCGCCAATACAGGGGAATTTTCGCTGAAGATTATACTGTGAATTGATTCTGCAGTTGCGAGGCAAAAGGGACCGGCTCAGTTCAGATGGGTGGCTCGACACCAATGCAAAGTTCGGGCCTATTTTGTATTTACCGGATCTCTTGCCGGTGTTTTCTCGCGTGCCCGCCCAATGGCCAGGCCCGCCTGCACTGCGATCACCGCAAATGCGTTCAAATCATCCACGGTGAACATGCCTTTTCGCGAAAGATTATCCGCGTAGAGCAGGCCGCGCAGCCCCTCGCCCATTCCAAGCGGTGCGCACATGGCTGACTGTATGCCCGCATTCGCCACGCTCTTCGTCGCGGAGAATCTTGGATCCGACTGGCCGTCCGAAATGAGCATCGGCAGTCCCAGTTGCATCACCTGTCGGATGATGCTGCGCGAGATCGACAGCTGAGGAAAACTGCGGGGCTGTTCCCCCGCGGGCAGCCTGCGATATCGAATGCTCGCCGGCTCAAACACGTAGCCGCCCTTTGCCGAATCAGTTTTTCCAGCCTGATCAACCAGCAGCATTACAAACCCGCGCTCCACACCCTCAATCTCGAGTGCATAATCGAGTGTTTGCTGCGTTACCTTTTCCACTGTCTTTAATTCTGCAAGCCCAAGCTTCACTCGATCCAGCAGATGCAGCAGTTTTTTCTCATGTTCGGCTGAACCGTGCAAAGCGTCTGACGCCACCGCCTGCACGCTCATGGAGCTGCCGGAATAGAATTGCTGATGTCTGAGCGCATCGCTGACGCTCTTCGGCAATTTGACAGTCCCGTAGCTCGTTGGCTTCCGCTGTGTAGAATCCTCAAATGTTAGTCGATAAATGCCGATTGCGAGCTCATCATTCGGGTGGAGCGCTGCCTCTTTCTTTGCAACCCCGTTTACTTTTACTCCGTTAGAGCTGCCGCGGTCGATGATTTGCCATTGGCCATCAATTGTAGAACGAATTACAGCATGCAGCCGCGACACGCTGGCATCGTCAAGAATGATGTCGCTGGATTTCGCCCGCCCGATCGATACAGGTCGGTCGCTCGTTAGCTCGAATACGACCGATTTTTGCTGGCTGTCATGGACAAGGACGCGGGGCATAACGCTAACATCTTCTCTGCCGCGCATCTCTGAATCAAGTTAAGCGTCAGGGCGGATTGTCCGAAGCTGCATGGTTTGCTCTGCTGGCGCTCTTGATTGTTC
>JASHYE010000554.1 GCA_030043155.1 Candidatus Acidiferrales bacterium
CCAAAATTCCGGTGTATTCGACGGGCATGTCCCAGCCGCCGAAGTCCACCATTTTCGCTCCCATGCGGCGATGGGTCGCGTTCAGGGATGTCTTGTGCAGCTCAGCTTTTACCGGAGTGCTCACGAAAACACGGCTCGCTTCCAGGTTTGTCTGCGTGCAGAGAAAATTCTGCCGGCGTTCGAAACAATTGAACCTAACACGCACCTGCACAGGTGTCAATAAACGGCGAGCCTTTGCGAATTCCGGCCACGGCAATGGAAAGCTCTCGCTTCTTGCCATACAAATTCGTTACCATCCAGCCACGATTTGCGGCTGGTTCGGGGAGGCGCTCTTCGCAGATGAAATCCTGGTCACGTCGCGATCTCTTGAGGATTGGAGCGCAAGTTGGTGCGCTTACGCCCACAGCGGTGCGTGCTTTGGCGTTCGATCCTGCTCGTATTGGGCATAGCCAGCAGACCTCTGATTCGGGCGCAAAAGGCGAAGCCTCAAGCCGCGAGCGCCTGCTGGTCGATTTCGATTGGCGCTTCCATTTCGGACACGCTTCCGATGCTTCAAAGGACTTCGGCTTCGGCGGAGGCGATGGAGGCGCATTTGCGAAAACTGGCGAGCTTTTCGATCCCGCGCGTCCCAATTTCGATGACAGCGGCTGGCATCCTATCGATCTGCCTCACGATTTTGTCGTTACACTCCCTTTCGTCAACGACCCCGATCTTTACCAATTCGGTTACAAGCCGGTCGGCCGCAAATATCCGGAAACGAGCATAGGCTGGTATCGCAGAGTTTTCGAGATTCCGCAGTCGGACACGGGCCGGCGTATCGCTCTCGAATTCGACGGCGTTTTTCGAAACGCAATGGTCGCGCTCAATGGAATTTATGTTGGGCGCAACCTGAGCGGGTATGCACCGTTCCGCTTCGATGTTACGGATTTTGTTCGGTATGGGGGCGAGAACGTGCTCATCGTTCGCGTCGACGCTACGGAACACGAAGGGTGGTTTTACGAGGGCGCGGGAATCTATCGCCACGTGTGGCTCACGAAAACAGACCCGCTACATATCGCGCACGAAGGCGCTTACGTTACTTCGCAGACAGATGGCGATTCTGCACAAGTCTCCATTGAGACCGAAATTGTCAATGAAACGGATGCCGCAAAATCCTTTCGCATTGCGCAAACAATTTTCGATTCGACCGGCAAGCAGATCGCGACAGCACAATCCGATTCTGCATTTGTTTCTTCGCGGACCACGCAAATCGTTTCGCAAACTCTCCGCCTCGATAATCCTTCGCTCTGGTCTCTCGAAAACCCGAACCTCTATCGCCTCGTCACCATTCTCGATTCGCTAGGAGTAGTAACGGGTGTCGTGGACCGCGTCGAGACGCCATTCGGTATTCGCTCCGTTCATTTCGATGCGGACCACGGCTTTTTTCTCAACGGCCAGCGTGTCGAAATCAAAGGCATGTGCAATCATCAGGACCATGCAGGAGTCGGGTCGGCTCTGCCGGATCGGTTGCAATATTTCCGCGTCGCACGCCTGAAGGAAATGGGCGTGAATGCCTATCGTACGTCACACAATCCCCCTACGCCCGCGCTTCTTGACGCCTGCGACCGGCTCGGCATGCTGGTCATGGATGAAACGCGAATGTTCTCTTCGAGCCCGGAGGGCTTGAGCCAGCTCGAACGAATGGTTCGCAGGGACCGCAATCATCCTTGCGTTTTCCTGTGGTCCATCGGCAACGAAGAAGACTTTCAAGGCAGCCCGACTGGCGCGCGCATCGCGGACACGATGAAGCGCCTGGTGCGAACGCTGGATAAAACTCGACCCGTCACGCTCGCGATGAATGGCAGATGGGGAAAGGGTGCGTCCGCGATAATCGATGTTCAAGGCTGCAATTATTTTCATTTGGGAGATATAGACAAGTTCCACGCTGCGTTCCCTCGAAAGCCCATCTTCGGCAGCGAAGAGGCCAGTACGCTCAGCACGCGCGGCATTTACGCGAACGATCCGGCGCAGGGATACATGTCGGCATACGACGTGAACCGTCCAGACTGGGGTTCGCTCGCCGAAGATTGGTGGAATTATTATGCCGCGCGACCGTTTGCCGCGGGCGCATTTGTGTGGACGGGCTTCGATTACCGCGGAGAGCCTACGCCTTACAAATGGCCGTGCATCAGCTCGCATTTTGGGGTGATGGACACGTGCGGGTTTCCTAAGGACACGTATTTTTATTATCAGGGGCAGTGGAGCGAGAAGACTGTTCTGCATTTATTTCCCCATTGGAATTGGCAGGGAAGGGAGGGCCAGCCAATTCGTGTTTGGGTCTACAGCAATTGCGATGAAGTGGAACTCTTCCTGAACGAGAAAAGCCTCGGTCGAAAATCCATGCCTCGGCGCGGCCATCTGGAATGGCAAGTAAATTACGCTCCTGGCAGTTTGCTCGCACGTGGATACAAAAACAGCAAAGCGGTGGCGGAAGATCGTCGCGAAACGACAGGCCCCGCAGCGCAGATTAAGATGGTTCCTGATCGCGCCTCCATTGCCGCCGACGGGCAGGATGTTTCTGTCGTCACTGTTTCCGTCCTCGATTCACAGAATCGCATTGTCCCGACGGCAAGCAACCAAGTCACTTTTGAGATTGATGGGCCGGGGAAAATCCTCGGCGTCGGTAGCGGTGATCCCTCAAGTCACGAACCCGACAAGCCGCCATTGGGGCTCTACGATTCGCACGGCGCGCTGATCTTTGCAATGCTCACTGACGGAGGGATTGCTGCTGTCAATTCACCTGAACGTCTCACCATGCGCAAAGTCTTCAATGGCTTCGCGCAGCTCATTGTCCAGTCGAAAAGACAGGCTGGGCGAATCGGTATTTCTGCAAGTTCGCCCGGCCTCCAGTCCACATCAATCACAATTCAGTCGCTGCCTGCCGCGAATCCCGCGGTTGTGCCCCCGTCAACAACCCGGCACTGAATGTATCTTGCCGCCGTTTAGCGGATGCAATAAAATTCTGGGTAGCGACGTTGCAAGCCTGAGGAGAGACATGCCTGGTCCGGTCGTGTGCGTGCAATGCGATAAAGAAGAAAAATACTGCGAATGCGAGAAGTACTGCTCGTATTGCCAATCGCAGCACGCCATTCGGCTCTGTGAGGACGGCCTGTACTATTGTCCCGATTGCCGCGAAGCGTGCGAGATTCACGTGGCGGAAAAGAATGGGCACTGATTCTCGCAAGACCGACCTGAAAATAACTTCGGATCCGCGACTGCGGGCCGGTGTACGCGGTGCGCTGGAGTGCATCTGCGAGCGCCACGGGCTCTCGAAAGCGGAGCAGCACGAGCTGGCCGCTGCGGTTGAAAAAGAGTGTGGCGAGGAGTTCCATGACGCGCAGCAATCGAGCTGCGCGGTCAGCATCAAGGAGAGTGAGGATGGAATTGAGGTAAGCGTCACTCCTGCGGCTCACGCGAACGGTGCGAAGCCCGGAGCTTCTGAAACAAACGTTGCAACTTCTGACGCTCCGCAAAGACATCATGGCGGCGTGTCACACGCACAGCCGAAGGCGCGTTTGGGCGCCACATTCGTGAAGCGTTGCCGCAGAAATCCCGCGCATTCCTGAGTTTCGAAGCACAACCCAGAGGATCACAGATCCGTTCTGTCGGTAAACAGATGTGCGCCTTGCGCTCTAAAATTCGAAGCGCAGGCCGAACTGCAAGTAGCGCGACGGCGAATTGTGATTCGTGAGCGTTTGCGAAGCCGTCACCACGCCGAAGGCTGCAGGGTTGTTTATGTTGAGGCTCGCCGTATTGGGATCGAGCGGATCGGCGAAATTGACATTGTTGAAAAGATTGAATGCGTCGGCAGAGAGTTCCATCTTCACGCGTTCTGCGATGTTGGTCACTTTTCCAACGCGCATATCGAAATTCCAGAAGCCGAATCCATAGATTGGATGGGCCTTACCGGTGCGCCCGTCGACGCTCAAGAGCGGCGCGCGGAACGAATCGTAGACCTGCTGCGGATTGGAAAATATGTTGATTCCGGATCCGCCATTGGCGGGATTCCCGTCGGTGCCGATGCCGCCGGAGCCGTCCACGTTATGGTTCACGCCGCTGCTGATAGACGCGGTGCGAATATCGGCGACGGACCCGGTATTGGAGGAAAGATCAGTGTCGGAGCCCCGGCGGCCGCTTGACGGTTTGCTTATATGGTGCATCCACGGCGCAGTGCCACAAGGTGCCGCTCGTATTTTGGCCGACGAGCCAGCCGACCTGGTTGCCCGCCACGAGGCGCACATCTTGCCACTCTTTTTACTGCGTTCTTCCGCACCACTGCTTTCCCGAGCTTAGAACGTAAGCTTCAGCGCGAGCTGAATAATGCGCGGGTTGCCATAAGTGTTGGTGATCTGGCCGAAGGTAGCGTCGGTCAGGTTGGTATCGGGATCCTGGAATAAAGGATGGTTGAAGATATTGAAGAATTCGGAGCGAAACTCGAGGTCGCCGGTGTCGTGAATCTTGTGCAGCGGGAAATGCTTGAACGCCGAGAAATCGAAGTTAAGCTCACTGGGGCCCTGAAAAATGCCGACGCCCGAATTGCCGAAGCCTGTAGCCACTCCATCGGCGCCGACGACGGGAGGAGTGGTGAAGCAGCTGGTGTTGATATAGTCGTCGAGCTTCGAAGTAACTGAACCAGAGTTGACATACTGGCCTGGGGTACATTTGCCAGAGAGTTCAGCACGGTCTGTCGGGATTCCATAGACGCTCGTGCCGTTGTCGTACAGCACGGTCAGGTAATGCCCCGTCTGGAAGACGGTGACGCCTTGGACGGACCAGCCGTTCAGAGCTTGCCGAGCGAACGCATTGTTCCAGCCCGGCTTCGGCAGTTGATATTGATAATTGACAACGAGCCGCTGCGGACGCACGAAGTCGTCCGGACCGTAGTCATCCGCCAAATCATTTTGATTACCGACCACCGCACCGCCATTGGGTCCAGTGGTAGTTCCGTAGGCTGTGGAGAGGTCTCTGGCCCAAGTGTAGGAAACCTGGAACTGCAGGCTATGACTGAAACGCTTGTTCAAGCTCACGAGAAGAGCGTTATACCAAGAGGAGCCAGCAGATTCGATTTGGGTCATCGAGGAGCTGGAGAAGCCAATAAAAGGCACGCGCTCCTGGACATTTGCAAGCGTGTTAGTGGTTTGGCCATTGATAGGATTGGCCGGACTCGCAAGGTCGGCTTGATTGACAGAACGTTCATCGAGAAGGTGCAGACCGCGCACTCCTGCATATCCGATTTCCAAGACGAGAGACGGGGTGATCTGCGTCTGGGTGCCAAGACTGTATTCCTGAACTATGGGTGGGCGATAGTTGGGTGCGAAAAAGGTGATGGCGTTCGCCGTTGTCGGTGAATAAGGAATGAAGGTGGGGAATGTGGGCGCAGTGAGGGGTAAAGGCTGTTGTTCCGAGAAGGTGACGTTCGGGAGTTCTTCACGAATCTCGCCAAAAGGAGGCGCAGTAATCAACTGCAGAAAAGGCTGGCCCGTATCACGGGAGTGGTAGACGCCGTAGCCCCCGCGAAGAACCACCTTGTTGTGGGTCCCGGGCAACTGGTAAGCAAGGCCCAAACGAGGATTCAAGGTGTTTTGGCCGATACCATTCAAACCATAGTCATTGTTAAGCTTAACCACCCCGGCAGGTACAGTACCGCTATAGTTGTCCGGGAGCGTGGTACCAGCCAGAGTGCCCGCGGCCGGCGGATTGGGGTTCGCCAATGAGGGATCAAAGCCGGCATTACGGCCGAGCGCATCGCCAAAGTCGCCGATGCGATCATAGCGGAACCCGAGGTTAAGAGTTAGATGCTGGGTCACTTTGAAGTCGTCCTGCGCGTAGTCCCAGACTTCCCAATCGCGGTAGGCACGGTCAAATAATCCCAGCAGATCCAGAGAACCATACATATTGCTGATGCCTGATCCGTTTCCCCCGTCAGCCGCAGGAGTTCCCGGCAAGCCGAGCATGAAATCCGCCCAACTTAAGAACAGTTCGCCGGAGAGATAGTGAAAACCGAGTTGGTTGTTTTGTTCGCGCGAAAGTCCAGTGCCAAAGCGGAACGTGTGCTTGCCATGGGTCCAGGAAAGGGAATCCTGGAAAGTGTACGTGTTTTCGGTAATCTCGACGTTCTGGCCATTTCCTCCGAGGGACATTCCTGTGGTGCCTCCAGCATCGATGGCCAGAGCGGGGATGTCATTGTCCTGCGGCACAACATCGACTCCCACCTGGGACCAAGTGAAACCTGGTATGGACTGCACAAAAGTACCAAGTATACGGTGATATGCAACTTCGGCTTCATTCAGTAGATTGGGCGTAAGGATGTAGGTGTGTGTTAACGAGAAATTGCGGAAGTCCTGCGTGAGGTTGACGGGAGCGCCTGGAGGGGAGCCGCCGCCGGTAAGGTTGGTTTCTGGCAAAGTGTAGGTGATGCCGCTGTTGGCAAAGAAGAAGCGGGCCATGAGCTTGCTCTTATTGGACATTTCCCAATCGGCGTTAGTCATGAATTGGTCTTCTGAAAACGGGCAGGCTTCGCTGAAGACTAGGGCGCCTTGGGAGTCAAAAGGAAGGCTGCTGTTAATGGTCTGTGGCGTTGGGATTAGGTAGTTCCCGCTCGAGAGCTTAGTGTTGAGCAGTGCGAGAGCCACAGGGTTGATGTTTGAGCCGTCTGCCGCGATGGTGGTTCCCCCGAATACACCGGACTGGCCTGCAAAAAGAGCACCAAGGGCGGCCGCAGAGCGGTCGTTCGTAAGCGGCGCTTCCTTCATACTGGAAGAACAGTTCAAATCGAGACCGTTGCGTTGGCGAGTGCCTTGATAAGATGTGAAGAATTGAAGCTTATCCCGCTTTATAGGGCCACCCAAATCGCCGCCAAACTGATTCTGTTTCAGCTCGGCACGAGGCGCGCCCACAGAATTGAGAAAGAAAGTGTTGGCATTGAGATCGTCGTTCCGGAAAAACTCCCATAACGCACCGTGAAAGTCGTTCGTG
>JASHYE010000555.1 GCA_030043155.1 Candidatus Acidiferrales bacterium
CGCGGAGCATTTCGATCGCACGGCCGTATTCGCCTCGAAGGTAGTAAAGGTAAGCGATGTTGTAGTCCGCCTGCGTCACCAGGAGAGCCATTCCGTTTTGCACGCACATCTCTCGCGCTCGCTGGTAAGTTGCAAGAGCACGCGGGAAATCATTGAGCGTGATCAGGCATACAGACATGTTGTAAAGCGCCACGGCGAGGCCTTCCGCATCTCGAAACGGTATCAGCATGTCATAAGCGCGCTCATAGAACGCCAAACCTTCCTCAAAACGGTCTTGCCGGTGATAGATATTTCCGACGTTGATTTCCAAATGGCCGAGCCGCTGCTTATCTCCGAGCTTCTCTAGTATCTTTCGGGCATCATCGGCTGCGCCAAAAGCATGGTCGTATTGGCCCAGCAAAATGAACGGCTGAATCGAAGGAATCAGCGTGCGCGCTTCCTCCTGAGCATTTCCAATCTTCCGGAACATCTCGATCGCCTGAGCATGAAACTCCAGGGCCTTTTGGTTATCGCCGATCATATAAAGCGCGTTTGCTTTGGAGCGGAGCGCTCGTCCAAGAATCTCGCGATTTCGCGACCTACGCGCAATGGCTACGGCAGTCTCGGCGAGAGAAAGCGCTCGTTGAGTATCCGCGCGCAACATCGTCCGAATGAGTTCGTTCAATTGCTGCGCGACGGTTGCTGTACAAATTTTGGGATGGTGCGAAAGATACTTCGCGCGACTTTTCTCATCGGTGAGCTTCGCTAACTCCGAAACGAATTTTGCCGGAAGGGACTTAGTCCTTGTCTGTCGGGGCACTAGAAGCCTGCTTCATCCAATTGTTTGCGCAACCGCTCCAGGCAGCGCTGGCGAATAAATCCGACCGATCCTGTTGAGAGCCCGAGTTCCGCCGCAAGCTGCTGATACGGACGTGGAGGTTCCTCGAAAAAGAGCATTTCGATCAACCGCCGGCAGCGCGCGGGTAATCCAAAGAGCGCATCCCTCAGCATTTGCTCGGATTCAGCTTCTCGCAAAATGCTCTCCGCCTTAGCGGGCAAGCTGGAATCGAACGATTCATCGCCAGGATCGCGCGTTTCGGTCCTCTGGCTCTGCCGCTTGTGACGGAAGCACTGATGCGCGGTTACCTGCATAATCCATTTCGGAAGGGCTTTTGGCTTTCGCAGTTTCGGAAGCTCCGTAAGCAACTCGGCGCAGACCGCCTGAAAAATATCCGCCGAATCATCCATGGATAGACCGTACTTCGTCGGAATAGAAAAAATGAGACGCTTGTATTTATCAATCAGCGCCGACCACGCCGCGTCGTTTCCGCGTAAACACTCCCGGACGAGGCGAGCATCCGTCCAATTCGGGCCTGTCTTCTCCTTCACCGTACTTCTCGAGGGCACATCGTGTTCATGCCTCGCTAATGAACGTAAAGCTCATCAATGTTCCAAAGGGCACTCGGCTCAAGAATCGATGGATGAAAATTTCCGACGCGGCGACTGGCGCCAACGAGAACGTGAGGACTCGCGAGGCAGATCACGGGCAATTCGTCCGCCACGATCTCCTGAACACGATCATAAAGTTGCTTACGCTGGCCGTAATTGAGGGTGACGAGCTGCTCGTTCATCAACTGGTTGATCTCCGCTTCCCATGGAGTTGCCGGCTTCGACTCCGTTAAGTTCCACAAATGCGTGCCACCGTTCGACAGCCACACGTTCATGTCGGAAGTTGGATCCACGTCCCCGCTCGCCAGCCACATGATTGCCGCTTCATAATCAAAGCTGTTCAGCAGCCTCGCTACCATAGACTGAAAGTCGAGTGGAACGACATGAACATTCATGCCGAGTTTGCTCAGGTCATCTTGAATCAGCGTCGCCATTTTGGCACGCTCGGCATTTGAAGAACTGGTCAATATTGAAAACTCCACCGGCTGGCGCGCCGGATCGAGCAAAACACCGGAACTGTTCCACGAAAAACCGGTGCCTCTCAGCAATTCGCGAGCGTGTTCGAGCGATTGAGCGGGTTGCGCAAGCACCGTGTTGAGCCACAGCTTGTTCCCAGGTGTTACTTGACTCCAGAGTGGCGTCGCGCGTCCCTCGTAGACAAGGCGAACAATGCCATCTCGATCGATTGCAGCGGAAACTGCCTGGCGAAACCGCACGTCCCGAAACCAACTCTGCTTCTGTGCAATTGCTGGAAGGTTCTTGCCAGTAAGGTCATTCAGGTTGAAAAACAGAAAGTTGTATTCCAGACCAGAGCCGAGATCCTCAAGCTGGTAGCCCTTCGCAGCCTGCTCTCGTTGCAGAACGGAGAAGTCTGCAGCGCTAAACCGGCTCAACAGGTCCGTATCACCCGCCTGAAAACGAATCACCTGAGCATCCTCGCTGGGAACAAAGAGAAAAACCAGGGTGTCAATGTACGGAAGCCTGCGTCCCGTACCGTCCACTTTCCAATAGTAGGGATTGCGCTCCAAAACGATGCGCTGGCCGGGCACATACTCCTTCAGTCGAAATGGCCCCAGCCCGGCAAACTGCTCCGGCGCAGTTGAAACGCCCCAGGACTGCGCAAACGTTCCCGCTTGGTAGGCGCTCTCCAGCAGATGCTTGGGGAGTATCGCAAAACCGTCAAAAAGGCGCTCCGCCGCCGCATATGGCTGGGCAAGATGAAAACGTACTGTGTAATCGTCGATCTTTTCGACGGAGATGGGCTTGCCACCCACCACAAGAAGGTCGCGCTGCGGCGAACCTATCTTTTCGTCCAAGTAGAGCTGAAAACTGAAAAGCACATCATCAGCAGTCAATGGCTGCCCATCCGAAAATCGTAATCCTCGCCGAAGTTGCAGCGTGTACGTCTCACCATCTTGCGAAACGCTCCACGATCTTGCCAGGGCTGCCTCGGACTGTTGAGTCTCGCGATTGATGTGAATCAGGTCTGCATTCATGCAGTCGATGATTTCTCGTGTCGTTTCATCCACCGCAAGCACCGGGTTCAGAGTCTTGGGATCTGATCGGACGGCTATAGTAAGAGTTCCACCCGGTCGTCCTGGCGCGTTGCTGGTGACCATAACGTCTTCTGCTTGCTGGCCGGCACGCACATTCGCCGAATACAGTGCGGCGGCCAAAGTCACGGCCAGACAAACAAGCGCCCGCCTATTTGTTGCTGCTCTTAGCATTCTCAATTTCTTAACAGAGATTCGTCAGGTTTTACAGCGCAACGGACTTTACGCGTTCCTGCAGAGCATCGGCGAGAGTGTAATAGCCGAAAAATACGGGAATTAGCAAAATGGCGGGAAGGAACATCCACCAATAGGACACCATGACGTAGTATTGCTGCAGCGATGCCAGAAGGCTGCCCCAGCTAGCCATTGGTTCGCCTACTCCCAACCCCAGGAAAGTCAGCGTTACTTCCGCCAGGATATATTGAGGAACGAGAAACGTCATTTGCGTGAGCATCACGCCATAGGTTTGCGGCAGAATATGACGGCGCAGCAGATAAGCGTCTGACGCGCCAAACGCTCGCGCCGCGGTTACGAAGTTGCGCTG
>JASHYE010000069.1 GCA_030043155.1 Candidatus Acidiferrales bacterium
TCAGTTTGACGAAAAATTCGGCGTTCTGTGGCCCTGTGTGGCCGAGGAATGGAGACTCTTCGCACCAGTATTTCCTCTCCTTGTATGTTAAACCCCACCAAGGCGACAAAGTTGTGAGCCGCAGCGAATCCGACAATAACCGCGCCGCCTTGCCTTGCTCTGTTCGTTCCCTTACCATGGCTAACGAGTGCCGTGAACGATGCTGAACGCCGGAACCCAAATTGGTCCCTATGCAATCGTCGCCCCTATTGGCAGCGGAGGCATGGGAGACGTCTACAAAGCCGAAGACACTCGCCTCGGCCGCACCGTCGCTCTGAAATTCCTCTCGCAAGAACTTCGCAATGACAAGCTCGCTCTCGAACGATTCGAGCGCGAGGCGCGCGCCGTCTCCTCGCTCAACCATCCGGGCGTTTGCGTCTTGCACGACATCGGCGAATTCGAAGGCCATCGCTTTCTCGTAATGGAGCTCCTCGAGGGACAAACCCTTCGCGAGCGCATCGGCGGCCGGCCATTGCCTAACGACGTTCTGCTCGACCTCGCCATCCAAATTGCTGACGCACTCGAAGCGGCGCACTCGCGCGGAATCGTTCACCGCGACCTGAAAACCACCAATATTTTTGTCACTTCTCGAGGCCAGGCAAAAATTCTCGATTTTGGCCTCGCAAAACAGTCCGCCGGCCGCGGTGTAGGCACGTTTGCATCGGCCACGGCAAGCAGCGATGTAACTTCCGATCATCTGCTCACCAGCCCCGGCGCAACTTTGGGCACGGTCTCCTATATGTCGCCCGAGCAGGCGCGAGGCGAGGAATTGGACGCGCGCTCGGATCTCTTCAGCTTCGGCTGCATCCTCTACGAAATGGCCACAGGCGTAACGCCATTTACAGGCGCTACCACCGCCGTAATCTTCGACATGATTCTCAACCGCATGCCAACCGCGCCCAGCGAACTGAATCCGAACCTGCCGCCAAAGCTCGAAGAAATCATCGGCAAAGCTATCGAAAAAGACCGCGACCTGCGTTACCAGACTGCTGCTGAAATGCGAGGCGACCTGAAACGCCTGAAACGCGACACCGATTCGTCGCGAATTGCCCCTGCAGCAACCACATCTCAGCGAATTGCCTCAGTCCCCGCCGGCGCCGCGCAGTCATCATCGGGCGGATTCTCACGCACGCCATCAGCGCAGATTCCTGCTGCTTCGCCGGGGCAAATCGCAGAAGCCCATGCTGAAAAACATTCACTGTTCTGGCGCATCTTCCGCGATCCGCGTTGGTACTGGAGGCGCCTCGCCATTGCACTGCTGATTTTCGCAGCTCTTGTCGCACGAGAGTCCTGGAAGCACTACCATTCGCCGCAAGTCCAGTCCTCGTTTCAGCAAATGACCATTTCCCAGCTGACCACCACCGGCAACGTCGGCCCCGCAGCAATCTCTCCGGATGGCAAATGGCTCGCCTACGTAGTCAACGAGAAACAGGAATCGCTTTGGATCCGCCAAATGGCTACCAGCAGCGCGATTCAGGTGGTCCCCCCAAGTGACACAATTTATGACGATGGTAGCCTCGTCTTTTCGCCGGACGGAAGCTATCTCTACTTCGTGGTGCACCCCGGCATTCTCAAACAAGTGCCCTCCGTCGGCGGTTCGCCGCAAACGATCTTATCGGACGTTCATAGCCCAATCAGTTTTTCGCCAGATGCGAAACAGTTTACATTTGTGCGCAATTCAGGCAAGGATGGCGCGTCTTCGTTGATGATTGCCAGTGCTGACGGCTCCAATGTCCGGAGCCTCGCAACGGTTCATGATCCGCAGGCTTTCACATCGTTTGACACCGGATCATCGCCATCCTGGTCCCCGGACGGAAACCGCATCGCTGTTGGTTTAGTGCCTCAGGGAATGTTCAGCACCGCAATCGTGGAAACTGTCCTCGTTTCGAACGGGCAGCAAACGCCGCTCGGAAGCACCGAGTGGGGCGGGCTCCGTCAGTTGGACTGGCTTCCCGACGGCTCAGGCATCATCACCGAGGGCACTCCGGTTGACAATTCGTCCGGAAACAATTCTCAAATATGGGAAATCGAATACCCGAATGGCGACAAAAGAAGAATCACGAACGATTTGAACTACTACGTGGATGCCAGCATCACAGCCGACGCATCGAAGCTTGTCACCATTCAGGGCGTCTTCCATTCCAGCCTGTGGCTGATGCCTGGAGAAGTCTCGAAATTAGCGACTGCCGATCCGCACGAAATATCACAGGATTCCGGAAGCGCACAGGGTTTTCTCGGCGCTTCCTGGACGCCGGCAGGCGACATCCTTTCCGCTTACTACAATTCCGGACAGATCGCCTTGGACAAGATTGCGCCCGCAACCGGAGAGTCCACCGTTCTAAATATGAATCTCGGAACGAGTCTCGGACCATCCACGTGCGGCAGCAGCGGCAACTTCGTTTTTATGACAAAACATGGCCTGATGCTCGCGGATGCAGATGGCGGAAATTTGAAGCAATTAACATCGAACGCCCAGGATGTTTCTCCGGCGTGCGCCCCTGACGGCAAGACCGTTTTCTTCAACCGCGTCGCCGATAAACAAACTCGCTTGTGGCGCATCGGCACAGACGGTCAAAATGCAGCGAAATTTGCCGACAAGAGCTACATCCTGCCAGCCGTCTCGCCGGATGGAAAACATATTGCTGTTTTGGACTTCGAGGACTTCCAAAAACTAATGCTGATCGTGCTTGATGCGACGACTGGCGCTGTGCAATCCAGTTTTGCATTTCACGGCAATTCATTCTCTGTAAACGTGGGTGAAGCTCGCATAGCCTGGACTCCAGATGGCCGCGCAGTTGTCTACATCGTGGACGATCCGGTTTCAAGCACATCGAATCTCTGGGAACAGCCC
>JASHYE010000070.1 GCA_030043155.1 Candidatus Acidiferrales bacterium
TCCGATCGCGGCGAGGAGTCGAATGGCCACGGCCCGCGCACCTTCTGGGCGCTGAAAGACGTATCTTTTAACGTTCAGCGCGGCGAAATCGTCGGCATCATCGGCCGCAACGGGGCCGGCAAATCCACGCTGCTGAAAATTCTCTCGCGCATCACCGACCCCACCGAAGGCGAAATCGAAATCTCCGGCCGCGTCGGTTCGCTCCTCGAGGTCGGCACCGGTTTTCATCTCGAACTCACCGGCCGCGAAAACATCTTCCTGAACGGCGCCATCCTTGGCATGAAGCGCTCAGAAATCGCCGCCAAGTTCGACGAAATCGTGGCCTTCGCGGCCACGGAACAATTTCTGGATACGCCGGTGAAATTCTATTCTTCCGGCATGTACATGCGGCTCGCCTTTGCCGTGGCTGCGCATCTGGAACCGGAAATCCTCGTCATCGACGAAGTCCTCTCTGTAGGCGATGCCGAATTCCAGAAAAAATGCCTCGGCAAAATGGGCGAGTTTTCCAAATCCGGCCGCACTGTGCTGTTCGTCTCTCATAACATGGCCGCGGTGAAGGTCCTGTGTGAGAGGGCGATTCTCTTAAATAGTGGTGTGATCGCGTCTTTGGGTAATGTCGCTGATGTAATCGAAGATTATTCTCTGACGGTTGCACCCCAGTCGAGCGCACAGGAATGGCACGATCCTGCCACTGCGCCGGGCAACGAGAATATCCGTCTCTCCTACGTGCGAATCTCGCCTCCCGAAAATCACGCCGCTATCACCATCGATACCGGCGCCCTCATCGAAATCGGTTTTGAGAATAGGCTCGAGAATATAGTGCTCGGCTGTACGGTCTATCTTAGCAACCACGAAGGCGTCCTCATCTTTGAGTCAGGCAAGGTCATCAGCCCAGGGCGAGATTCCCGACGTGGTCTCTACAAGTTGAGAGGAACTATTCCTCCACATTTACTTAACGCTGGAAGGTATTCTCTGGATATCCTGTTCGGAAGAGACCAACGATACCCACTGTTTCGCACAGATGGCATCGTTTCCTTTGAAATCGAAAATACTGTTACCGGCAGAGGATCAAACATGAGCGTCGCTCCCGGAGTTATCAGGCCATTGCTTTCTTGGAGCCATTCCTTTGCGGAAGAACTGTCGCTGGTTCGGCGATCATGACAGCCAGTGCTCCAAAGTCTATCTCGCAGGCGCTCGCAGACCTCTCAACCATCGGTAACCAACAGTCACAGCCTGGGAATCGTTGCGGCGAGACCACTGAAGGAGGATCTCATCAGTTGAGCCGCTTGGTCTTTGTTGGAGGCTGTCCGCGATCAGGTACCACTTTGGTGCAAAGAGTCTTGGATTGTCATCCGGAGATCTATGCCGGCCCGGAATTTGACTTTGTTCCGCCGCTTGCCGATCTCTTTCGAGCCATGCAGGAATCCATCCGTTCGGGTCGAATCGACGCCATCCTCGGCGAAAACAATTTGATTGATGCCTTCCGGTCGTTGCTGGCTTCCTTGCTGCTCCCCAAATTGGAAGCCGAAGGACTCAGCTTCCTCAGCGAAAAAACACCCGGTAATGTACTGGCCTTCGACTGGCTGGAGAAATGTGCTCCGGAATCTAAGAAGATTCTAGTTCTTCGCGATCCTCGCGATGTCGTCAACTCAATGCTGGAAGTTGGTCGCAGGCAACGGCAACGCACTGGCCGGGCTTCTGGATTCGTTCGCGATACGGTTGCCGCCGTCGATTACATGAACCAATGCCTGAGCGCGGGTACCGCATTTGCCGAAAAAACCCCGAACTGCCTCGTGGTCTACTACGAAGATATCGTCTCCGATCCATTAAGCGTGGCCAACCAAATGTATCATTTTATCGGCGTACACGAACTGGGAGACCTAGACCTGGAAAATGAGAGATTTGAAGAGGCTAGAAATCAGGAGAGCTGGATAGATTGGGCAACAACCGGGACCATCTCAGGTGGCATTCAAAAGGACAGAATCGGCGCAGCGGCAAAACGCTTGAAGCAGAGCGACCTCGAATATATTTCGCTAAAATCTATCGTTCACCCTCTTCTGTCGAAACGTTATCCAATCGATCCAATCGCATCGCGCGGCCGATCCTTCGCCGCTCGACGATGCAAGCTCCGCTGCATGGTATCCCGGATCAAGAATCAATCACCGGCACTCTGGAAGCTTTTTAGGCGCCATGTGATGGGATAATGCAAACACAACGCTCATCCAGCGAAGAAGTACAGTGGCAAGAGCACGTCGCACGCACTTTCGATTATTTCGACGGCATCTGCGCCGCCGCCGCTGAATATTCTCTAGGGATCATCAAGCGCCATCTGACAGGAAAAACAATTTTGGAAGTCGGGCCGGCCGACGGGAACATTACTCGTGGGCTCGGAGACGCCTTTGAATTCACGTTAGTTGATCCTTCTGAGACTCTTTGCGAAAAGCTCCGCCGAGCTTTCCCGCGCGCAAATGTTGTCAGCAATCTGGTAGAGGAGTTTATGCCTTCGCAGCCCTTTGACAACATTCTCCTGTGTCATGTGCTCGACCATGTCCGCGATCCCCAGAAGGTCGTTCGTCTCGCGGCGAGTTGGCTAAATCCGCACGGCAAAATCATCGCCATTTCACCCAACAGCGAATCCTTGCATCGTCAAGCCGCTGTGCAAATGGGTGTATTGCCAGATGCGAATGCCTTCAGCGAGCGCGATCAGATTCAGGGCAAACGCAAAATTTTCAATCGTCAGGAATTTGGCCAGTTATTCTCGAATGCAGGGTTGAGAATCGATTTCTTTGGCGGCTACTGGCTAAAGCCTTTATCCAATCGCCAAATCGAGGAGCAGTGGACTCCGGAGATGATTAACGCCTATTTCACCCTTGGCGAGCGCTATCCTGAGATCGCCGCTGAGATGTGCCTGGTCGCCAGTCTCTAAAATGACGGATATTCGCGTCGAGAGCTACTCGGCTCAGCACAAGCAAATTTGGGACGAAATGATCGCCCAAAGCAGAAACGGTGTGTTTCTGTTCTTCCGCGATTACATGGAATATCACAGCGACCGTTTTCAGGACGCCTCGCTGCTTTTCTTTGAAGGAAATCGCCTGCTGGCGGTGGTACCGGCCAATCGGAGCGGCGACCAAGTAATTTCGCATGGCGGACTCACCTTTGGCGGGGTTGTCTCCGAGCTGAATCTCAGCGCATCCGGTACATTAGAACTTTTTCGCGTTATGCTGGATTGGCTTCGTACCAGCGGCGTTCGCACGCTCCTCTATAAACCTGTGCCTCATATCTATCATCGAATGCCCGCGGAAGAAGACCTATATGCGCTCTTCCGCTGCGGTGCTCGTCTCGTCCGCCGCGACATATCTGCGACTTTGGATATGACGCGCCGCCCGCCAATGGCTCATGGGCGCGAATCTCAATTGAAGAGAGGCCAAGGAACTTTTGCTGTCCGCGAAAGCCAGGATTTCTCTGCGTTCATGGATCTGGTCAGTTCTGGTTTGCACGCCAAGTACAATCTCACTCCCACTCACGCCGCAGAGGAAATCGCATTACTCGCGTCACGCTTCCCGCGAAACGTCCGCCTCTTCGCCGCTTATCGTGATGAAACATTGTGCGCGGGAGTCTTGGTTTACGAGCATTCCACCGTTGCTCACGCGCAATACATAGCCGCAGCCGATGACGCAAAGCGTGAAGGCGCGCTCGAATGCATTTTCAGCGAACTCCTCGAAAAACGGTACGCGAAGTTCCGCTATTTTGACTGGGGCATTTCCACCGAACAAGCGGGCCAATATCTCAATGCCGGCCTCGTCCAAAACAAGGAAAGCTACGGCGCACGCGGTGTTGTATATGATTCCTACGAACTGGAAGTGGGTTAATGATTGAGAGCTGACTTCATGAGCTTAGCCGACTGCCGAATCATCGATCTCCCGCGCGTCAACGATCCTCGGGGGAATCTGACTTTCATCGAAGGGGGCCGTCACGTCCCCTTCGAAATCAAGCGCGTCTATTATCTTTACGACGTCCCCGGAGGCGCCGAGCGCGGCGGCCACGCCCACAAAGACCTTCACCAACTCATCATCGCCATGTCCGGCAGCTTCGACGTAATCCTCAACGATGGCGCCACGCAGAAACGCTTCCATCTCAATCGCTCCTACTTTGGACTCTATGTCTGCCCCATGATCTGGCGCGAACTCGACAATTTCTCCTCCGGCTCCGTCTGCATGGTCCTCGCCTCCAATTTCTACGGCGAAGACGACTACTTCCGCGATTTCTCCGCATTCATCAAAGCGCTCAATCCATGAACGTCCCTTTCCTCGATCTCGCGTCCGCCCACGCTGAGCTTCGCGACGAACTTGACGCCGCCTATCGGCGCGTCATGGATTCCGGCCGCTTCCTCCTGGGCGACGAGCTCGTGCAGTTCGAATCCGAATTCGCTGCATTCTGCGAAGCCGCGCATTGCGTCGGTGTCGCCAATGGGCTCGACGCGCTGCATCTAATCCTTCGGGCCTATCGCATCGGCCCGGGAGACGAAGTCATCGTTCCTTCTTTTACTTTCGTCGCCACTTGGCTGGCGGTTTCCTATGCCGGTGCTACGCCCGTACCTGTCGAACCAGACCCGCGCACCTTCAACATCGACCCTGCCTGCGTCGAACGCGCCATCACGCCAAGAACTCGCGCTATCATGCCCGTCCATCTCTACGGCCAGCCTGCCGACATGGACCCCATCCTCGCCGTGGCCCGCCAGCACAAACTGAAAGCCATTGAGGACGCCGCGCAATCCCATGGCGCGCGTTACAAAGGCCGCCGCACCGGTTCGCTCGCCGACGCTGCCGCTTTCAGCTTCTATCCCGCGAAAAATCTCGGAGCTTTCGGCGACGGAGGTGCCATCACCACCAATGACGCGGAACTCGCCGGCCGCATTCGCGCGCTTCGCAACTACGGTTCGCGCCAGAAATACCACCACGACTGCTTCGGCATCAATTCGCGTCTCGATGAGATTCAGGCCGCCTTCCTTCGCGTCAAGTTGCGCAGGCTCGATGAATGGAACGCCCGCCGCCGTGCAGCTGCGGCACGCTATCTCACCGCGTTCTCTTCCGTGCCTAGCCTCGAATTGCCTTTCGTTCCTGAATATGCCGAACCCGCCTGGCACATTTTCGCCATTCGCCATCCGCGGCGCGACGCGCTTCAGTCCTCCCTCGCCGATGCCGGCATCGGAACGCTGATCCACTATCCCATCCCTCCGCATCTCTCTGGTGTCTACTCTTGCGCCGGATGGAAACCCGGCAGCTTCCCCATCGCCGAAGAAACGGCCAAAACAGAGCTCAGCTTGCCCATCGGCCCTCACCTTTCCACCGCACAGCAGGACTCTGTCATCCAGGCAGTCCGCCTTTCATGCTGACGCCTGACCAATCCTCGCCGCCGTCGTCCGCTCCGTTGGTCAGCATGCTTGTCATCTGCTACAACCAGGCGCGCTTCGTCGTCGAAACTCTCGAAAGCGCCAAAGCGCAAACGTACAAAAACACAGAACTCATCATCGCGGATGATTGCTCCACCGATGATTCTGTCGCCGTCATCGAACGCTGGCTGAGTGAAAAGAAAATCCAATGTACCTTCGTTCGCCACGAGAAAAACCAAGGTGTTTGCAAAACGCTCAACGAGGCTCTTAGCCACGCCAGCGGCAAATACATCTCCATGATTGCTTCTGATGACCTTTGGCTTCCC
>JASHYE010000071.1 GCA_030043155.1 Candidatus Acidiferrales bacterium
CGCAAAATACTCGTCCGCAATGTGTCTCTCTGCCTCTTGGCGTTGCTGCTGCAAAGACTCCTCGGTCCGCTCAATCTGGCTCTGGATTTCCTTCATCTTGGGGTAATCAGGCTTGAATGTGGGCGCAAGCGCCGCCTGTTGCTGTTCCAAATCTGCGAGCCTGTCGGTCAAGTCCTGCGTCACTTTGTTGTCAAAGATACCCGGCAGTGCGCCGTAATCCCCCGCTTCCGCCAGCCGGAAAGCGGCCTCCTTCTGGTAGCGGTCGGCTTGCGCCTGGCTTAGTTCGCCCTGCAATTCGCGAAGGCGCTGATCCGCAATGTTCTCCGTTTCTCCGTCCGCGCTCTGGAGATACAGCAACCCATTCGCAGTCGCATATTCTTGCAATTGATTCTCCGATTTTTCGAGCTTGACCTTCACTTCATCCAGTTGGCCGCCCAGCCACGCGGAGGCTTTTTGCGCCGCCTCCCAGTGCATCCGCAACTCATCCTGGCCGTAACATCGCGCTATCTCGTTCACAACCTTCGCCGCCAATTGTGGATCCTGCGAATCGAAAATCACGCGCACGAGCCTGCTGCGCTGAATCGGCTCCACTGTTAAACGGCTCTCAAACTTTTCCAGTACTCGCTGCTTATGCCTCGCATCTTTCGGAAAAGCCCCATTTTCACCCGTGCGTTCCTCGAAAAGCGTGGCGAGGCCGCTAGTCCCCTCGCGCGAATTGAATTCCTCGCTCTGGTCCAGGTGCAACTCTCCAATCACCTCCCGTGCCAGGCTGTCGCTTTGGAGAATTCTGTACTGCGTCTCCAAATAGTCTTCATCCGGGTTCTCGATTTGAAAAAGCTCCTGCACGCTCATGATATTTGGGCTTTCCGGCTCGATCTCCAGCATGCCTCTCGCTTCATATATCGGCTTCTGCTGCAAGGTCCAAATGGCAACAGCCGCGAAGACCCCGGCCATCACCAAAATCACGCTCCAGTGCCGCTTGCGCATTGCTCGCCACGACGCCGCGAGCCCCGTCGCATCTTCCGCAGGCTCGACTCGCAGAAAATCCGTCGCTCTTCGTCGCAAGCCGGCCGGCGTGCCAATCAACTGAATTTGATTCTCTTTCTCCATCTCACCAACTTCGATATACGATTAGCCCGCCCGTTATCGAAACTGCCGCCTCCGCTCCGCGGTAAAAGGCTGTTTTTCCCGCGCTGTTGGGAACGAAGAGAATGTCTCTCGCCTGGAGCACCGGGTCCGGCGCCTTCCCCGCCAAAATACGTTTCAGGTCAACCGGAATCTCCTCGCGTTTTCCGCTCGGCCCGTCCGTGCGAATAATTCGCGTCCTTTTCTCTGCAGACGTGCTGGTCGTTCCTTCTGCGAGAGCGAGCGCCTGCAGGACCGACAAGCTCTGGTTCGTCTTCAGCAAAAATCCTCCGGGCTTCCTCACTTGTCCCACCACGTACACAATCCCTGCCTGTGGAACTTTCACCACATCTCCGGGATAGACCATCACGTCGTAGCGTGGATCGCTCGACATAAGCAGATCCTTCAAGTTGATCTGCAGGCCCGCTGCCTCGTCCACTCTGCCATCCGTTGAATCACTTCCTAAAGACTCGGGCTTGGCGGATTCGCCGCGTGAAATTGCCGCATCCACTCGCTGAGATTCATGATCAGGAGAGCGGGGGGATGGAGGATCGGCAGTCTCACCATGACGCATCAGGATGACGCGGTCACCGGCGTCATCCGCCAAGCCCTGAGCCATGGACAACACTTCGACGAGGCTTTCTGGGCCTCGAATCTGAAAAACTCCCGGTTTTCCGACGGCGCCGATTACCGATACTGTATGGCTCTGAATTTCCTTCACAAACACGCTTACCTGGGGATGATTCATATATTTCTTCGCCAGTAGCCCTGCCGTCTGCCGTTCCAGTTCCAGCGCGGTCAGTCCTTCCGCATGTTCATCGCCGATCAACGGTAACGATATCGATCCGTCCGCGGACACGCGCACGGTCCCACCCAAATCGGGTGCGCCATATACGGAGACTTCCAGTAGATCTTCCGCACCTATCCGGTAATCACCTGACGTCGCGTGGTTCGCATCGGCGGTTTCTTCTGCGAGCTCTTCGAGGCGCTGGTTGTATCCCTGCGTAGTATTTCCCGGGGGCGTCAGTTGCGTCGTAGCGGGAGGCCGCAGGCTCTGCGCCGCCGCACTATTGCGAAAGGCGAATTGCCCGCCAAACAAGCCGAGCAACGCGCCTATCAGACACATCTTCCCGAGGTTTCCTGTCATTCCCCGCCTGCGCTGGGACACAGGTAGCAAACTTGCACGGAGTCCCCTTACCAGTACTGCGTCATTGGACAGCTTTTCAAATCTGAGAGAGAAAGCGCGCCTTAGATAGTGGGATAGACAACTTCTTGCAAGCGACAAAAGACGGCAATTCTTAATTTGTCGTGCCTCGAATGTCTTCCGCTGTTGAAAACTGGGTTGAACACCCCGATCCATTCGACTTAGATGATTCGCCCGCCATGCGTCACCTGTCGCGTCATGCTATGATGATTCTCACATTACCTTTTTATTACTTGTCAGTTCCGGTTAGGGGCAGTTACAATCCCTCAACTGTTGTTGGCGTGACGAATAAGGGGAGCTCCTTGGACGCTCGGCATCCATCTTCAGCAGAACAGGCTCCTGCTGGTTCATCTGTTTCAGATCGTTTGGATTCGTGGAAAGAAATTGCCCTATTCCTTCGGCGAGATATTCGCACTGTCCAGCGCTGGGAAGCTACCGAAGGACTCCCTGTCTATCGCCATC
>JASHYE010000072.1 GCA_030043155.1 Candidatus Acidiferrales bacterium
TCCGCCGCCCCAAACGCTCATGGAATTTCGAAATTCAAGCGGTGCATCATTCGAATGCGAGTCTCGGGCATTTGAATCCGGGACTGAACGGAAGCCTGATATTCAGCCTCGGCTATAGCTGGTTCAAGTAGCCTGCGTGCGAAGCTCAGCAATCACCTTTGCGTCCGAAGTTCCCGCGAAATCTCTGAAATGTTATAGAATGTGCGGAGCCGTTCCTTTCCTTCGGTGGGGCCGTGGCGCAGTTGGGAGCGCGCCTCGATGGCATCGAGGAGGTCGTGGGTTCGAATCCCATCGGCTCCACCAAGTTTTCGCGATGCCATTCTTCGTGTACATTCTGCAGAGCGCGAGCCTTTTCGACAGCATCGGCACTGTTCACGGCCTCGCCGCAAACCTCCCAACCCTGACGCGATTCCAGTAGCGAGCGCAGGCCACCCCGCATAACATCATGGTCATCCACAAGCAGGATCCGCAAAGGTATCAAGTGAACCTCCCCAGATTCACTATTGCCACTACCATATCCAGCCTTGATGCGAACGCGAGCGAACAGGAAAATTGAGAGCGGAATGCGCCCGTGCCATCGGACCGCTCTGGCTACCGGAGCGCCTACGTTAGTAGCTTCTGGCCCGTCTTGCCATACACTATTCCCTTTAGTTTGGGCGCCGTGGTGCCGGCGGGTAGAGACCCGGATGCCAAAAACCAGGCACTGCCGGTACGGAAGGCCTAGTGTGCTAGCAGGAAGAATTCTGATATTCTTTAGGGAACAGAAAACGCCGATGCGGTGTCTAACGAAATAGACGCTTGCAATCCGTCGCTTTCAGGAGCGGCCAAAATCAGGCCGCAAAGGCCGGTAGCCAGGCCTGGATAGGCGGCAGGCAACATGTCTGATTTAGCGCAGACTTTATCTTGGATTCAAGACGAGACCAGGCTCGTCAGCGAGCTGCGAGCTGGCTCTGATACCGCCTTCGACTGGCTCGTGACCTATTACCATGCCTCTGTCTACAACGTCATTTACGGCATTCTTTCCGATCGTGTGGATGCGGCGGATGTCACCCAGGAGGTCTTTTTGAAGGCCTTTCGGGGCATTGGCGGCTTTCGCCAGGGAAGCTCACTGAAAACCTGGCTATATCGGATCGCCGTCCGTGAATCGCTGAATCATCGGCGCTGGTGGCATCGCCACTGTCGTAACGAGATTTCGATCGATGCCTCGCTGCGTGAGACCGGGGACGCAATCCAAATCGAAGATCTCGCTGCCACTCCTTTTGAGACTCTTGCAGCCCGGGAAACCCAAACGGCGGTGCATAAGGCGTTGGCCCAGTTGCCGGAGTCATTTCGTAGCGCGGTGATTCTGCGCGATCTCGAAGGCCTGTCGTATGAGGAGGTCGCCGAGGTGCTGGAAACCTCTGTTGCCACCGTCAAGACTCGCATCCTTCGCGGCCGCCGCACTCTACGGAAGCTTCTGGATCCCTTCCTGCACGCTCCGGCCGCACGACCCATTCTTCGGCCATCTGTCCGGGCCGCAGACATTGCGAATCAACCAGTCTCTGCCAGTCTGAGTTCGTTTGGCTCAGTGCTGCTGAATGAAGAACGCGGAGGCATTCAATGACATGCCGCGAAGTGGGGCGTCACCTGTCGGGTTACTTGGATGGAGCTATGCCGGCCCAACGTCATGCAGTCGTGCACGCGCATCTGAGTGACTGTTCGTCGTGCCGGGCGGACTTGGAGGCATACGGTCGTCTGTCTCGCGTCCTTGCTGAGGCGATTCCCATTGCGCCACCCAAGGATTTGGCAACGCGTATTCGCGTACAGGCTTCCCGCGCGCAGTATCTGCCGTCGCGCCGCTTCTGGGGACGTGCTTCTGTCTTCTTCGATAATATCCTGCGTCCGCTGGCTGTTCCCGCAACCGGCGGATTGCTTACGGCTGCCTTCGCCTTCGTTTTTCTGGTGCAAAGCTTGATTGTTGGCATTCCGATGGGGAACATTCCGAATGATCTGCCTACGGAGCTGATGCAGCCTGCCCAGTTGGAGAGCCTCGCCCCGTTTCCTGCTCCTGGCATCATTGCCGGCGAAAACGGCTCCGGTGCTGGCGTGCTGACAGTTGAGGCCACGCTGAACGCGCAAGGCAATGTCGCCGGTTACACAATACTCGCTGGTCCAACGGATGCCACCGTTCGGCACCAGATCGACGAAATTCTAATTTTCTCCCGTTTCCAGCCGGAGCTGACCTTTGGACGCCCCACCGCAGGTGGACGCGTGGTCATCAGCTTTAGCGAAGTGCGCGTTCGCGGCTGAGCCTGCTGTTTCTTCAAATTCCCGCGAATATCGAGTTCCGCAGTTCGCCTGTTTCTTGACTCATTCCACGGCGCTCGCTAAAGTGGTGTTTCATCCAAGCCCTCAGATTAAATCTTGTGCGCAGCGGTCTTGGTCAAAAATTCTGCGCAGGAGGCGGCGAACACCAGAATGAGTGTGTGGGGCAGGCGTTGCGTTCTTCCGCTTGGTTTGGCCGTAGGATTTTTATGCCTTAGCATCGGATTCGATCCCGGCCAGGCTTTCGCTCAACAGGGCGATCAGTCGATTTCCGTGCAGACCAATCAGCAGGTCTTTGCGGTCATGTGCGCGCTGGATGCTTCGGGATTCGACGCCAACGCACCCACGCTCGATATTTATCCCCTGCACGCCGCACTTCGTGGACGCCTTCTCGAATTGAACAGGCCTGCTACAATCGCGCTCCGCCGCTTTTATCAGAAGCATCAGTTTGTGAATTCTGACGAGACTCTTTCACCCTTCCTCTCGTTCGCATTGGTTATCGGAGGGCCGCCGGATTTTTCCTTTGTGGTTTCGCACAGAGATATTCCACCTGCCGTAACTTCGATCGATGATTTTGGTCCCATTCTCCAAAATTTTTATGCGGAAGCTCACCTCGGCCGCGAATGGGCAGCCGTGTTGCCGGAAACAGATGCGGAAGTCGCCCGTCTGACCGAACCGATGCGTCAGCTCGTTTTTCAGACGACAGGCTATCTCCGCGAGTTGATGAACCCCGTTGTGAATCGCACATTTACCGTTTACGTCGAGCCGCTCGTTGGGAATCGCATAGACTTCCGCAACATCGGCGATCATTACGCCATGATCGTCGGTCCTGGGCCCCAGCTGCCGCTTGATAGCATCCGCCACGGCTTTCTGCATTTCCTCTTGGACCCGCTGACGCTCAAGTACCAGCAGGTCATTTCCACCCGCCGCGCGCTCCTCGATGTGGCCGCGCGCGCACCGCAGCTCCCTCCTACCTACCAGGACGACTTTGTCGGCCTCTTCGATGAATGCCTTGTCCGCGCCGCTGAGCTTCGGCTCGAAAAGTTGCCGCCAGATCGCGTTGAGTCAGTTCTGCATCAGAACGACCGCGCCGGCTTCATCCTTGTTCGCCCGCTCTATCAGCAGCTCATGATTTTTGAGAAAGCTGAGCCTTCCATGTCGCTTTACTTTCCGAGCCTCGTGCAGGGAATCAATGTCTCCGAAGAGCAGCAGCGGCTCGTGAATTTCCAATTCGCAGCAGCATCCGAACAGGTTGCGCCCGGCGGATTGTCCGGCGAAGCGGAGGAAAGCGCGTCGGATTTAGCTTTGCAGCAGCAGTTCAGCCAGGGAGACCGCGAGATCGCCATGCAGGATGGCAAAGGCGCCGAAGCAACATTTGATTCTATTCTCAAAGAGCATCCAAACTTGCCGCGCGCTCTTTACGGACTGGCGATTGCCTCAGTCCTTGAAGGACAGGGCCAGAAAGCGGAAACTCTGTTTGAACAGATCGTTCGTCTGCCCGTAAACTCGGCCGGTAGCGCGCCCATCCCCACACCGGACATTCTGGCGTGGTCGCATGTTTATTTGGGGCGCATCAACGATCTTCGCGGCGATCGCTTGCAGGCGCAGGATCAATATCGCGCCGCGCTGGCTGTGTCCGGTGCTCCCGAGCAGGCCCGGGTCGCTGCTCAGGAAGGACTCAATGCACCTTACGTTCCGCCAACTAAAGGGGCCCAGCAGTGAAATCGAAAAAGGAGACACTATGAACCGTCGTTCACGCCTGAAAACACTGATTTTGTCCGCCGCTGCCCTCTGATTGTTGCCCCTGTTTTCGCTCAGGGACAACAAAGTCAGCAGGGGACTCAGCAGCAATCGCAGCAGACAAATCCCCCGCAGCAGACACAGAAACCGTCGCTCGCCAATTCACAGCAAAATGCCGCCGCCCCGCCGGTGGATCCCAAAGAGGACGCCGCGTACAAGGCGTTCTATGACATGAAACCAGCCAGCGCTGACGATTATCAGAATGAAATTCGGGTCGGCGAGAAATTTCTCGCGAATTACCCACAGAGTCGGTATCGCGAAGCCGTGTACGGACGGTTAGCCGGCGCCTATTTTAATACCAAGCAGGTAGAGAAAATGTGCGATGCCGCCGAGAAGGCCCTGGCGATCAATCCCGATGATGTGTCCGTGCTGACACAGGTGGGTTGGATGATTCCGCATGCCAGTCCCGATACTCCTAATTATGACCAGGACTTGACGAAGGCTGAGCAGTACGAAAAGCACTCGCTTGAGCTCCTGAATTCCATGAACAAGCCCGCGAATCTAAGCCAGGATCAGTTCGACCAGAGCAAAAAGGACTACCTCTCGACAGCGCATAGCGGGCTGGGCTTGGTTTATTTCCGCGAGAAGAAATACGAGTTATCTTCGGCGGAGATGGCCGAGGCCACCACCGTTGCTTCAGACTCTGATCCGACCGACTATCTCATCCTCGGCTTGGACGACGAAACTCTCCAGAAGTATGCCGATGCCGTTAAGGCCTACGACACCTGCGGTCAAATGCCCTGGGCGTTTCAGGATCGCTGCAAGCAGGGTTCCGCTGAGGCAAAATCAAAGGAAGGAGCTGCGCCACCACACAAGCCCTGACGCGCGCTAAGGCGTATGGAAGACTCCGAACGAGAGCAGCTTGAGAAGACCCTCGGCCACCGATTTACCAATATCCATTTCCTCGAGAGGGCTCTTACTCATCGTTCTCACGCGCATAACTCGAGCATGCCGCACAACGAGAGGCTCGAATTCCTGGGCGACAGTGTTCTTGGCCTGACCGTAAGTCGAGCCCTCGTCGAAAGGTTTCCCGACTGGAATGAAGGCCGGCTTTCCAAGGCGCGCGCGCGCCTGGTCAACGTTTCCAGCGCAGAACACGCTGCTGGCCGCCTGAACCTGGGTCAGCATCTGCGCCTCGGCCCGGGCGAGGAGAAAACCGGAGGCCGGCAGAAGCAAAATCTCTTGGCTGACGTCTATGAAGCCGTCGTCGGCGCCATCTTCCGTGACGCTGGTTTTGATGCTGCTTCCGCTTTTGTCGAACGCTCGCTGCTCTCAGATCCCGATGCGGTCACCGAGCTGCTCGCCGAGCCGGACCATAAATCCGCACTGCAAGAGTGGCTTCAGAGCCGCGGACTTCGTCCCGCGGAATACCGCGTGATCAGTGAATCCGGGCCTGAACACGCAAAAGTTTTTCGTGTTTCAGTTCATGTGGAAGGTCGGCCCATGGCTGAGGCCGAAGCGCGCAGCAAGAAGGCCGCTCAGCAAACTGCCGCGAGCATTGTTCTGCAGCTATTGCGTGAGGAAACAGCGCACTCGCTGGCGCATAAATTCCGAAACAGCAGGGAAACACAAAGTGCTGGATGAGAGATGCGTGCTGCGATCTTATCGTTCTGCGAACCGCTATTTTGTTCGGAACGATCTTGGCATTTCTTCGCGCACGCGCTGGAATCGGATTTTCCGCGAGGTTCGTTGAAGCATGGCCATTAGCACTCCGGACCAGGCAACTCTGCTCGCAGGCAGCGCCGCTGCGCCGCTTTCGGCAGGTCCCGCGCACTCGCCGCGTCGCCGCCGAATTCGTATTGTCCTGCTGCTCGTAGTGGCGCTTCTCATCCTCGACTATGGCTTGTCGCTTGCTCTCGAGAGCGGTTGGCTGCGTCGCTCACTCACTTTCAAGCTCGAAGCTGCCTTCGGACGCACGGTTGAAGTCAGCAACTTCTCTTTTAGCCTGCTTGAAGGCCCGCGACTGGAAGCCAACTACGTAACCATCAGCGAAGATCCGCGTTTCGGACATGAATACTTTCTTCGCGCCGACCAGGTGACCGTCAGTCCTCGCTGGACCGCGCTGCTTCGGGGAAAATTCGAGCCTGGCGCGCTTTCCATCTCTCGGCCATCGTTGAATCTTGTTCGCCTGCCAAACGGTGAATGGAATCTCGAATCCTGGCTGCCTCATCCACGCCCTTCGGTTTCATTGACGCCCGTCGCTGCTCGCCCAACACCTCGGCCTGCCCGCATAGACGTCTCTGATGGACGCATTGATTTCAAGGAAGGAGAAAACAAGCTGCCATTCGCATTTGTGGACGTGAACGGCAGCGTCGAGCAGACCTCTTCTGGTAGTTGGCGGCTCGATTTGCGCGCGCAACCCTTTCGCTCCGCAGTAGCCTTGCAACAAGCAGGTGAGCTCACCTTAAACGGTATCATTGGCGGGACTTCCTCCCGTTTGAGGCCAGCCTCGCTGGAACTGGATTGGAACGCCGCCTCTGTCTCCGACGTTTTGCGCCTTTTTCGCGGATACGACTATGGCATCCGAGGGCTTTTGTCTCTACAAATCAAAGCTCAATCCCACGGATATGATTGGAATTTCTCTGCCGCATCCCAGTTTCGGCGTTTGCATCGATGGGATTTGCCTCTTCGCTCTGATGATCCCGCTGCGGATTTGGACTTGCAGGCGACTTGGCATCCTGCCGCCGCCGTCCTTGATCTGACTCAAGCCACCATCGAAATGCCTCGCTCCTCAATCGGAGCTGTGGGCACGATGAGTTTCGCCCCAGCTCCCATGCCGCAGCAGGCCAGCATTAAAGACGAGCATATCGAGATCACATCACCCAGCATCGTGCTCGCCGACGCTCTTTCCTGGTATCGCGCCTTTCATCGCAATGTCGCCGACCAGCTCGAAGTTCACGGCTCGGCTTCTCTCCATCTCGTCCTCGCAGGCTGGCCTCCTCGCATAATCGATGGACAGCTTGCTTCCGCCGGCGCAGAAGCGGACGGAGGCAGCGCTCCCGTGCAAATACGCATGGAGAAAGCAGCTGCGAAGTTTTCCCCGGATTCCATA
>JASHYE010000073.1 GCA_030043155.1 Candidatus Acidiferrales bacterium
GCGTCGCTGGGTTGCCTTGGCTTGATTCTTGCCATCGTTGGTGTTTATGGCGTGATTTCCTATTCGGTGAGTCAGCGCACACACGAAATTGGCATCCGCATGGCGCTCGGTGCGCAGCGCGCAGAAGTTCTCAAAATGATTTTGGGGCAGGGCTTTGTGATTGTTGCAGCGGGACTGGTCCTGGGCTGCCTGAGCGCCTTTGCGGCGGCGCGTCTCGTCGCCAACATGCTAGTAGGCGTCAGCCCCGCTGACCCAGCAACGTATTCAGCGGTTGTCGTTGTTCTCGGACTGATTGGGCTCGCTGCTTGCTATGTTCCGGCGCGGCGTGCAATGCGTGTTGATCCAATGGAAGCGCTGAGATACGAGTGATGGCGCGCTTTGATCGAGCAGAAATTCGACTGGCGCCAGTGAAATTCTAATCGGCCAATTCTGGAATTAGAAACCAGCGTAAGTTATTGATAATAAAAGACGGCACCCCGTTCTAATCGACACTAATTCGCCCCTTCTTCGCAGCTGCGGGGCGGAAGAACTAGCATCCGCGCGCTCCATCTCGGCGATTCTCAGAACCGTGCTACATTCATCAGGACATTCGCACTATGCCCGAGCCGAGTGAATCTCCGCGCTACGAAAAATTTGGCTGGCTGGACGTTCTCGGGCTCGCTTTCCTCGCGGGCCTCGCCGTGCTACCGCCTATCGCTGAAATTCACAAGCAAATCATCCTGCTCGCTATTGGCATTTTCCAAGTCTTTGAAAGCCGTCTGGTCGGTTTCCACACACAACTGCTCAGCGGCCGCTCCTACAGTGTTCTTATTAAAATTCTCCTTTGCTCTTTGCTTCTCGTCCACACGGTTCCTGTCACCGAGCCCGTCATCAATAGCGCTTATTGGCCAATCTACTTTCTGCCAGTCGTAACAGCGGCCACATATTTCGGACCTTTGGCTACTCTCGGCTGGACCGCCATTACTTCTGTTGCTTATTGCTCCTATTTGATTCCTGCCCATTTCGAATACTATGAAATCACGCCTGACGCCTACGAACTTCTGGGCATCCGCATCCTCTTCTTTTTCCTCGCTGCCCTTCTCATTAATCGCTTCGTCATCGAGAATCGCCGCCAGGTCGCCCGCTATCAAACGCTTTCAGAAACTCTTGCCGAGTCAAATCGGCAGCTTCAACACGCACAAGCGGAAGCGCGGCGCGCGGAGAGACTGGCGGCGCTCGGCCATCTCTCCGCCGGACTCGCACACGAGATACGCAATCCGCTCGGCATCATTAAAGGCTCCGCAGAAATGCTGAGTCAAAAATTCGGCCCATCTCAGCCCGCCGCTGGCGAGCTCGCGGGGTACATCTCCACGGAAGTGAATCGCCTCAACGCGCTCGTCTCGCGCTTCCTGGATTTCGCGCGCCCGTCACGGCTTGAAGTGAAGCCGGTCAACCTGCGGCAAGTCGTTGATCGTGCGCTCGAAATTGCGCAGAGCCGCTATCCAGAATCGGGTATTTCCATCGAACGGCACTTTGCCGCTGACGCGCCTTCCGTGCTCGCCGACGAACAGATGTGCGAGCAGGTATTCACCAATTTGATTCTGAACGCATACGAAGCCATGCTTCCCGAGAATAATGGCGCAACCGCCGCAGTCGGCAGCACAGCAAACGAGAAAAAACTCACGGTTTCCATCTCGCGCTATACGACCAATGGCACACCCGGCGCCGTGACAACGATAGAGGATTCGGGTCCTGGTGTACCTGAAGAGCTGCGCGAGCAGATCTTCAATCCTTTTGTGAGTTCAAAAAAAACAGGAGTCGGCCTGGGTCTTTCGATCGTCGCGAAGATCATCGACGATCATCGGGGAACGATCGAACTTACATCAAGGCCGGGCGAGGGAGCGAGGTTCTGCGTTTTCCTGCCCGAAACTGCGGCATAATAGGAACACGGGCGGGAAATCAGTTATGGCCTCCATCCTGATCGTCGAAGATGAGCCCAAGATGCGGCGGCTGCTCGAGATGAACCTTGCCGATCAGGGATTCACAACGCATGCGGCGGGCGACGCTGAATCCGGACTCAAGCTCCTCAACACTGAAAAAGTCGACCTCGTCCTCACGGATTTCAAGCTTCCTGGAATGAACGGAGTGGAGTTCTTACAAGCGATTAAGCGCGCCAATGCCACGCTTCCGGTTGTGATCATGACGGCATACGGTTCGGTCGAATCGGCCGTTGAAGCGATGAAGTTCGGGGCTAGCGATTATGTTCTGAAACCATTCTCTTTGGCGGAAATGGTCCTCGTTGTACGCAAGGAGCTTGAGGCCCACAATCTTCGCGAGGAAAATCGCAATCTGCGGGAAGCGCTCGGCCAGCGGTATGAATACAGCAACGTAATTGCAAACAGCGAAAAAATGCAAAATGTTCTCGCGCTGGTCGAGCGAGTGGCGCCAACCAATTCGACGGTGCTGCTCGGGGGCGAGAGCGGCGTGGGTAAGGATCTGATTGCTCGCGCCATTCATGAGCATTCCAGCCGCGCGTCCGGGCCATTTCTCAAAATAAATAGCACAGCCATACCGGAGAATCTCCTGGAGAGCGAGCTTTTCGGCTATGAAAAGGGCGCATTCTCAGGAGCCACTTCCGCCAAGCCCGGAAAATTCGAGCTCGCCGACAAAGGCACGCTTTTCCTCGATGAAATCGGGGATGTTCCTCCGCCAATCCAGGTGAAATTACTGCGCGTCATTCAGGAACGGGAGTTCGAACGGCTCGGCGGCACCAAGACGCTGAAAGTCGACGTGCGATTGATCGCGGCAACCAATCGCGACCTGCGAGCGGCACTGGAGGAGGGCACGTTTCGGCAGGATCTTTATTATCGTCTCAATGTCGTAGCCATAGACATTCCTTCACTGCGCGAACACAAAGAGGATATTCCGGCACTCGCTGATTTTTTCCTGCAGCGCTTCGCGCAAGCTTCCGGAAAAGGATTGATCGGCATCTCACCCGAGGCGATCGAGATTCTGATGCAATTTCCCTGGCCGGGCAACGTTCGCGAGCTTGAAAACGTGCTCGAACGGTCCGTCACTTTCGCAGCCGGAGCAACCCTTGGCCCAGCGGACATTCGCCTCGACCGAACTGGGCAGTCCACATCCACCGCTCCTGTCATTCCAGAAGGCATGACCCTCGATCAATGGGAGCAGGAAATCATTCGCGAGGCGCTGCGACGGTCGAATGGGAATAAGAGCCAGGCGGCGCGTTCTCTGGGGCTCACGCGAAATGCTCTCCGTTACCGCCTGTCCCAAATGGGCATTGGCGAATCGCCAGATCACGAAGATTCTGTTTAGCCCATACGCAGCAGGATGTGCCTCGCGCAACGGCGGAAATACCATACGTAGCAGTATGGTAACCTGAAAACGTAGCTTCAGGACTGGTTGAAATCAGCCTGCATGGCTGAAAACCACCATCAGTGGCTTGCTGCGAGACAAGCTCACGGCTTTGCCAATCGATGTAAGTGTTTGAATATAAAAAACTTAAATTGAAATGATTGGACGGATGAACTTGGCATTCTGCTTGCTGTCTCATCTCTGAAACTTGGATTCAGTCCGCCATATTAGGTGGGAGGGACGATATGAAAAAATATCTCGGAATGGCCTTAACTGCTCTCTTCGGGCTGGCGATGATAACGCCTGTCGCGTACACCCAAGACCAAAGCACACAAGATCAGAGCGTTCAGCAGCAACAAGCCGCTCCTCCCCCAAGCCAAGCCGTTCCGGATCAGCCCGCCGATCAAAATGCGCCGGCGGATGAAGCGGATCAAAACCCACAGACGCAGCCGACGGTTGGGCATATAAGCTTCATTCACGGCAACGTGTCTATTCAGCGAGGCGATTCAGGCGATTGGATCGCGGCTACGCTGAATACGCCAGTTGAGGCTGGCGACCGAGTTTCGACAGGCGATGATTCAAGGGCGGAAGTCCAGCTCGACTACGCCAACTTGGTTCGATTAGCTCAGAATTCCACCGTAAAGATTACAAGCCTGAACAAGGACCAAATCCAGATCCAAGTCGGAGAGGGTCTGGTCAGCTACGACGTGCTTCCAAACAGCCAGGCAGCCGCTGAAATTGACACGCCGAATTCCGCAGTTCATCCGCTCCGCCAGGGTGAATATCGAGTTCAAATCGCAAATGACTCTGAGACCGAAGTGACCGTGCGGGACGGGGAAGCAGACGTTTCCGAACCTCAGGGCAGCACTAAGGTGGAGAGCGGACAGCTCATAATGATCCAAGGCACAGATAATCCACAATATCAGACGACGAATGCCCCTGCGCCGGACGATTTTGATCGCTGGAATAGCAGCCGCGACCAAACCATTCTGAATGCTCAGAGCTGGCAGCATACAGACCGTTACTACACTGGTTCTCAGGACCTTGATTCGTATGGCCACTGGGAAAATGTTCCAGACTATGGTCAGGTTTGGGTTCCTGATCAAGACTCTGGATGGGCACCATATCGTGACGGCACATGGGAGTGGGAGCCTTATTACGGCTGGACTTGGGTTTCGTACGAGCCGTGGGGATGGGCGCCTTATCACTATGGCCGCTGGTTCGTCTATGGCGGTAACTGGGCATGGTGGCCCGGACCGATCGGCGTCTATGGCGGATGGGGCTATCGTCCCATCTGGGCTCCGGCGTACGTATCTTTCTTCGGCTGGGGCGGCGGAATCAGCTTCGGCTTTGGTTTTGGGAATATCGGCTGGCTCGCGTTGGGTCCCGCTGACTTCTTCCATCCCTGGTGGGGTTGGGGAGTGACCCGCGTCGGCTTTGCCGGCTATGTCGGCTTCCACGATCGATTCGGCTGGGGTGGACGTGGGTTTGGCCCACTCTACGCTGGGCGAAACGGCTTCTCGAATATCGGGCGCTTCGATAACGACGCTCGCATCCGCGCGGGCGTGTCCTCTATCCGAGGAGATCAATTCGGCCGCGGTGTCGGACACTTCGAACGCGGAATGAGTGCGGCACAATTTCATTCGGCCAGCTTCATGACGGGACGAATTCCGGCGACTCCGAACCGCGAGAGCCTCGGTCGCGTGGAAAACCACGTTTCGCCGGGAATTGCGCGCACAGCCAGCGCTAATAATCAGCATTTCTTCTCGCAGAGCCGATCTTCTGTCGCTCAGCGGTCTTTTAGCCAAGAAGCTTCTGCTCAGCAACGGGCGATTGACAGTTCTCGCGGCGGGAACCAGGCCTTCCGTGGAAACGCGGGAGCGAGCAATGGTTGGCACAGCTTCAGCCAAAACAGCAACGCTCGCGGGCAAGCGCAACCAAATGCGTCCAACCGTTCGTTCAATCAACAGGGACGCTCGCAAGGCAATAGTGGATCGCGCGGAGACGTTTGGCACCAGTTCACTCCACCTTCGCGAAGCAATCAGGCTCGGCCGAACTCGGGCAGCAGTGCAGGGCGGAGCTACGGAGATTCATCGCGCGGCGGCTCGTACGGCAACTATTCAAGGCCGCAGCTAAACATGCGGCAGCCGGTTGTCAACCAGCGCTCCTATGGTGGCCGCAGCTATGGCGGGTCCTATGGTCGCTCCAACGGGTCCAGCAGATCCGCCTCCCCTCGCGGCGGATCGTATAACCGGTCAAGCCGGTCGGGTAGCTCAGGTGGATCTCGCGGTGGTGGCGCGTACCGTGGTGGAGGGGGCAGCCGAGGCGGCGGTTCCCATGGCAGCAGCCATGGCGGTGGACATCGCCGGTAAAATTGGGATCGAATCCCGCGGCCCAGCCCAGCCTTTCAAGCCGTTTGCTCCGGGCTCAGGCGCAACTTCTGCAGATCTCGCCTGTTCATTTCTGAGTGTCGGCTGTCCGGTTACGGACAGCAGCCACATATGTTATCCTTCTAAGCTATTGACTTCCTGCCTTTTACGACTGGCTATTCCCCTGCAACGAGGGTACTGAAACGCTTTTGAAGCTTTGCCTTGTCGATTTACAAATCTTGAGGAGTAGACTGCGGTTTTTCGGCAAACCATTCGGAAAGGAAAGAACTTATGACAGGTAAGCAGGTTCGAATTGCTATCGTTGGGTGCCTTATGGTGTCGCTGGCGATTGGAATGCCGACAATGGCTCAGGCACCCACGCCGCAGCAGAATTCCACTCAAAAATCGGCTGCGACAGCGAACGGAGCCGTGCCATACACCAGCATTCTTTTCTCGCATGACTACAGCAAGGGCAACCGCTCGTTGCCGAACATCTTCGCGCCATACATGAGCGATTTTGTGCCCCAACCGAATCTGACGAACGGCCCGACGATTTACGGTCTGGTTCGTGATGGCAAACTCCAACTGAGCTTGCAAGACGCAATCGCGCTGGCGCTGGAGAACAACCTCAATATCGGGGTCGCGGAGTACACTCCGTGGCTGGATGAAGCGAACCTTTTGAACGCCAAAGGCGGCGGCACGCCGCTTGGCCAAGTCGCTATCGGCTCGGGCGGCGGCACCTTTGACCCAGCGATCGCCTTCACGGGCAGTGTTAACGACCAATCACAGACAGTGACCAACCCTTTAACCAGTGGCGTGGGCACATCGGGAGTTCTCACGCAAGCCAGCCACACTTCGCAATTCAATCTGAGCTACTCACAGGAACTCCACAGCGGCACGACTTTACAAGTCGTACTTGATAACACGAGGGCCTCGTCTTCTCCGTCGGAGAACACTTTCAATCCATACATCAGTTCATACCTCGGCGTTGCAATCACGCAGCCGTTGCTTAACGGCTGGGGATTTCTGCCGCACACGCGCTTTATCCTCGAAGCGAAGAACACGGACAAAATCGGCGAACTGCAGTTCGAAGAACAGGTAATTTCATCGGTCACTCAGGTAGAAACGCAGTATTGGATCTTAGTGGAGGATCAGCAGGCTGTAGAGGTAGCCAAGCAGTCATTGGCGGCATATCAAAAACTCTACGATGAAGACCAAAAGCTGCTGCACATCGGTGAAATATCTCCTAGCGATGAAGTGTATTCAGAATCGTACATCGCTGAAGGGAACCAGAATTTGCTTGGCGCGCAAGCCACAGAGGTCCAGCAGGAAGCCACCGTGTTGAGTCTTATCACAAAGGACCCGGCAGATCCCAGGATAAAAGGAGCTGAGGTAGTGGCGACAACTCTGCCCGAAGATGCACCGCAGGTGCCCAATATTTCCTCTGATGACGCCGTTAAGGAAGCAGTGGCGAACCGGCCCGAAGTGAAAGTGTGGCAACTTACGCTGCAAAACGATAGGTATGACGTGAGGGCAACAAAGAATGCGCTGCTGCCTACGCTCAATCTTACCGGGGAATATGTCAGCTCTGGCTTGAGTGGCAATCTTCCCGGGACGTTTATTTCCAACGGAACATTCTCGCCAGATCTGTCCGAACCGATCATCGATCAGAACGGGAATGCGGTGACTTCAAATGGTGTCCCCATCTTTCTGGGAGTTGCGAACGGAGCCATCGGCCCCTCAGCCGCTGGAGGGGTTGGCGGGGCTTATTCTCAGATTTTTCACAATGACTCGCCCGAGTATTTTGGCCAATTGAGCCTGAGCCTGCCATTGCGCAACCGCTCCGCTCAGGCCGTAAACGCAGAAACGAAGCTGAAAGAACGCGAGGATCAAGTAAATAATCAGCTCACGAACAGCACAATCATCACTGCTGTCAACCAGGCACTCAGCGCAGTCAATCTGTATGCCGCGGAGGTCCAAGCGGCGGTAAAAGCTACGGCGCTTTACCAGCGAGCCTACGATTATGAAGTGACGGCCTTCAATCTAGGAAATCTCGGCACACAGGGTACATTCTTGATTGCGAATTACGCGTCGGAGCTCAATGGGGCAAAGCTGAGCGAACTAACCGCCAAAGCCAGCTACGAAATCGCTCTGGCTAATTTCAACATGGCGCTCGGCCGGACTTTGACGGCAAACAGCATCACGATCGCCGGCAACCGTAAGCCATCGTTCGATTTTGATGGGAACGCGCCGCTGATTCCCGGAACGCTTGATGGCCATTTGGCCGGCGATGACGTGTCTAGCGCAGGCCAGCATCGTTAACCGTCCATTCGAGCCTCAGGGTCTCACGGTTCCTCATACGGTAGAAGCTGTATGGAAAAATAAGGCCAATTCATAATAGAACTTAGTGCTTGGACCTGGTTGCCAGCCCTTTGCCTTCGGGGGCTCTGTCTCAGTCCAGCTTTGCCCATTTGAAGGAAGATCAGGAATGAGTGAATTGCGCATTCTCGTAGTGGACGACCATGAAGATTTCCGGCGCTGTATTCGGTCTTTGGTATCGGAACAGAGCGACTGGTTCATCTGCGGGGAGGCTCGCGACGGGATCGAAGCTGTAGAAAAGGCAAGGGATCTTCGGCCGGATCTGGTTCTGATGGATGTTTCGATGCCACGAATGAACGGTTTGGAGGCGACAAAGATCATCCGGCGGGAAACGCCAGAGTCCGACGTGATCATCATCAGTCAGAGCGATCCCAACATTGTGTCGAAGCAAGCAAAAGAAGTGGATGCACGGGGCTACATGGCGAAAATGAGCATCGGGAAAGATCTCATCCCCATGATCGGGAAAATCATGGCTGGACAAAGAAAGGAGAGACAGAAGTTAAGCTCACGGGGCTGCATGACTGAGCTGCATGCACGAGTAAAGGAGCGGTTCGGTGTACTACCCAATTTTTTCCAGCTCGCCCCGGAAACTCCGGAGATCACGGCGAATCTCTGGGGATTTACTCAAGCGGCATACCTCGATAATCCCTTGCCGTCGCTCTTCAAAGAGCGGCTTTTCGTCTACCTGTCGCGCTTTTTCGAGGTGCGCTACTGCATTGCGCGACACCTGGGGTTTTTGATCGGTTTGGGCAGACCTTCAGGAGACGCGCGCTGCCGACCGCAAATGGCTGATGAAGTTGTGTCACTTCTACGAAGGCCGTTGGCGCGGGGGGAACAACTGGCGCAATTGCTTTCAAGTTACAGCGAAGGCGGTGCGAGCCTCGAAGAAATGCCAGCCGCAGATTCGGAAGCGGAGCAAGCGATTTTCGCATTTGCGAGCCATGTCTTTTTGCAGACGCAGGAGGCTCCCGCGTGCCTGAGCGCACTCGCCGTTCTATTCGGTGCCGTGCGTCTACAGTACCTGATGCTCTTCATCGCGTTTATCCGAACCGCGCATTACTGGAGCAAGGTTCATCCTAAGCTAGCGTTTGAGGATGACGTGAAGGAGCTATTGCGTACTCATGAAGCGCTCGCACAATGCGTTCAGAGTGACCCCGAAGCGCAGGCATTTGAAGCAGGCCAAAGACTAATCAATGAGCTGCCTTTGCTGCGGAATGAGGCAGTGCGAGCCAGCAATCTCTTGGCGGCAATTGTGGATTCATCAGATGACGCGATCATCAGCAAAGACCTGAATGGTTTTATCACCAGCTGGAACAAAGGCGCAGAGCGGCTCTTCGGATATCAGGCGAAAGAAGCGATGGGCAAGAATATCACGCTGATCATTCCACCGGATCGACTGCAAGAAGAACCAGACATTCTCAGGCGAATCGGCCGAGGCGAGCGCGTGGACCATTTCGAAACAGTGCGCATGAGGAAGGATGGCAAAAGGCTGGACATCTCGCTGACGATTTCACCGATAAAGGATGCAGATGGGCAGGTTGTCGGCGCGTCCAAAGTGGCGCGGGATATTACCCAGCGGAAGCAGGCGGAGGGCCTATTGCGCCAAAATGAAGAGCGGCTGCGGCAGCTCGCTGATGGACTGGAAAGCCAAGTACGGGAGCGCACCAAAGAATTGCAGGAGCGAAACGCGGAAGTTCTGGCGCAGGCGAATGAGCTTCAGGAGCTGTCGAACCGGCTCATGCAATCTCAGGACAGCGAACGACGGCAAATTGCGCGAGAGTTGCATGATAGTGCGGGTCAGATTGTGGCGGTGCTCGGTTTGAACCTAACGAATATCGCGCAGCGCGGAGGACATGACTCCTCAGTGGATAAACTCGTGCAAGACAGCATCGAGCAGGTACAGCAGCTCAGCAAAGAGATACGAACAGTATCTTACCTGCTCCATCCGCCGCTCTTGGATGAAGGCGGGCTGTCAGTGGCAATTCGCTGGTACATCGAAGGCCTGGCTCAGCGAAGCGGCCTGCAGATCGAATTGAACATTCCGGAGGATTTTGGCAGGCTCCCGCATGAGATGGAACTGGCGGTATTCCGGATTGTGCAGGAATGCTTGACGAATATTCACCGACATTCGGGCAGCAAGACGGCAAAAATTCGAATCGCGCACGGTGCTGAAGGCGTTTCCGTTGAGGTTCGGGACGAAGGCGCGGGGATACCGTTGGAAAGACTCGCCAATCTCAGGGAGCAGCGTTCAGGTGTGGGGATCGCGGGAATGCGGGAGCGCGTACGGCATTTCAAAGGTTCGATCAATATCGAATCGAATGGCAAAGGTACAAGAATTTCTGTCAGGTTGCCTGCCGAAATGGCGGCCTCGCCGGAAGGGCAGGAGAACGGTCGTCACAGTCAGGTAGCCGGCTAACCACTTGGTGCTGAGTTTTGCAAGGAGCAGCCCCAGTCTCTGTCATTCGGAATATTCGATTTTGAGATGCAGTGTTGCACCGGACGTGAGGGCGGGCAGCACGATGCGATGGTGGTCTGGAAGTAACGTCACGTCATTGTGGCTGGAACTGCGTTCTTCGTCGGCCACCGAAGAAATCGCACGCTGGAATTCAAACGTTATCCCGGAGACCGGCATCTCTGAGCGAATCGAGAAGATAATTGCGCGCGTGGCGGACGGCGCAACACTCCACGTAAGCGCGTTTCGCGCGCGCCAAAACTCCGCATAACTCAAGAGGTCGGTTGTGGTAACGCTGGGTGGCAATCCTTCCAAGATTTGCTGCTCGGCGCGAAGTTTAGCTCCTGCCTCATTCGTATGGACCAAGAGAACGTTGATGGCCTCATTCTCCGCATTCGCACGGATGACGTCCAACGCCTGCGGCACTCGCTGAGGCAAAGGCAAAGCTGGAGGAGGCTCGGTGTCTTCAATAGTGACCGGAAACTCATAGATGGGACTGTCTTCTTCAAAGTCCAGGCCGAGGGGCAAGCGGTACGGAAAATTCGAAAGGACATCAGCGGCGGTGAAGGAAGAATCGAAGTCATAACCGCAGCGCTCGAGCGCTTCCGGCAAGGCGTCTGGAATGCGGAGACCGGGAGACCGGAAGAGAATGGTGTGATGGCCGGGCAACTGGCCATCAATCAATTGTTTGCTGACGCGGACTTCACCGAAAACATCCGCGTTGACGGCAGTTTCTCTTCCTGTGTTGGCAGGACGATATGTCGTGAAGGTTTCATCACCATTCCCGAGGGAGAAATGATTGAATCCGAAAGAATGAATCACCGAATGGGCGCCGATGGAAAAGCCCATGCTGTATACCTGTCTTAGATAGTCGAGATTCTTGCCGTAGAAGAAGGCGCGGCTGCTGTAGTCGGTAACGTAGTTCGTCTGGATCATGAAACTGCTGCGCGCGTGATGCTCGGTTTCCATGCGGGCATATTCCAGCATGGGAGCGAAGGAATGTTCCCAATCGACGTCGTGAGAGAGCAAAAGTACAGATCTTTGTCCATTAGGAATCGTACTGAGCCGGACGGCACCCGGTTCACGCGACTCGTACCATGCGCGCAGGAAAAGGAGCCAGACGTCGGCACCGGGCTCGAATGCGTTGGCGTAATGGCGTTGCGCCTCATAGTCGCGATCGAGCTGGCTTCTTAGCACGCCGTCCTGGAGACTTATGCCGGAAAGATACGCAACGCCGCGGCCGGTGCGCTTGCATAAGACGGCGGCTGAACCATCATCGAAGCGCGCGAGAACCTGAGATGAACCGTCCGGCGTGTAGGAATTGGTCCAATAGATATCGCCAAAGCGGGGATCACCCAGCCGCGTTTGCAGCTCCTCGGGCCGATTGATGTAGCGAAGCGCAGGATCACTATCGGTGACAAAGTTCAGGAAATAACGGCGGCGCGACGCAGTGTGTGCGCTGAAGCCAAAAAGGTCGCGAAGTCCGCCAGCAAAGACATTCACGGCAAAGATGCTCTTGCCGCTTGAGACAAATTCGGTGAGCGCGCCAATTTGCGCAGGAGTGAAAGTGGAACCATCTACGGCCGGATAGATGATGAGCAAAGGATGGGTGAGTGCGCGGCTAAGGTCTGTCGTCACGAAGAATGGAATGCCCATTTCACGAAGAGCGTGAATCAAGCCAAGAATGTGTTGCTGCGGCTGTGTTAAGTAAACAGCCACCTGCATCGGAAAAGCTTCCGGGAACGCGTGGACTGGATCCGTGTCGGAGTGCACAAGCGGTTCAACCGGAACATCGGCAGCGACAAGCCCGGTGGTATGGAAGCGACTGCAGGCGGCAATTAGAGAGACAAGCACCGCTGTGACGCAGACGATCGTTAAGCGAAGGTAAAATCTCAGGTGAAACCTGCGAGGCATGGGCAAGCTCCCTTCGATGCCGAATCGGCAAAGGCCGCTCGGTTTAGCGGACAGAGGAAGGGATGCCGCCGGACTACACGCTGATTTCGCTGCTAACGCTCCTCAATTTAGCATGGTTGTGACCCGCCGATGCAAAAGAGGAAGTGACTTCTTCATAGAAAGCAACAGTGCAACTAAATACGAGAACGGATGCGATTCAAGATCGGATCGAGCTCGCGAACGCGCAGAAGCTTCAGGAGACCGACAATCACGAGGATTCCAGCGAGAGTTGCAATGATGAAAATCTCAAACGAGCCG
>JASHYE010000074.1 GCA_030043155.1 Candidatus Acidiferrales bacterium
ATCGCCTTGAAAAATGATTAAGTTCATCAAGCCATCGCGGATGCGCTGATCGGGAATGTCGAGGACCTTTCCCCATTTCGTGCGCCCTTTGAATGCGCCAAATTCGATTTCACTTGAACGAATTGGCCCGAACTTCGCCTCGAATTTATATTCCTCAATTTCCGGATAATTCACTCCAATATCTTTGCGCCATGAGCCGAATAAATCGACCCAGTCATCGAAAGTAGTTATGCGCGCTGCCGGCATCTTGTTTTCTCCTTCCCTTGTAATTTCGCGAGCCGCGAGTTCATCGCGCTCTCAATTCTCAATTCGCCTCAGAACAGCTGCGAGTTTTTTGAAATACCGCATTTTCACGCTGCTGCCCTTCGCGTTCAGGCCGCTCGTCGAAGGCAGCACAAAAACGTCCGCGCCATATAGTTTTTCTTTCTGCAAACCGAGCATGCAGGGGCGGCCCGAAAACCGCTCGTAAACCATCTTTCCGTTGAACGCGACCACGCGCGGCCGGTATTCCTCAAGCTTCTGCGCGAGCAAGACGCGCCCCTCGGCGAAGTCCTCGCGATCGAGGTCGTCGATCCCCTTTGACGGCCGCTTCACCAAATCCGTTAGACCAACTCCAAATTCAACGATGCGCCGGTCATCGTTATAGGTAAGCGGCTCGGGAATCACGCCGGATTCGTACAGCAGCGGCCAGAATTCATTGCCTCGGCCGGCGTAATAATGCCCTACCCGCGCGGAACGTTCTCCGGGATTGCAACCCACGACCACGAGCTTCATTCCTTTGCGAAGATGATCAGGCAGCGTGCGCATCGCTTCCAGAAATCTCCGTTGCCTTACTTTCCTTTGAACTCCGGCTGTCGCTTGTCGACGTAGGCCTTCAATCCTTCCTTCGCATCTTCACTTGTGAATAGCAACTGCTGCAATTCGCGTTCAATCCCGAGTGCCTCGCCGAATCCTACTTCCGCTCCTGTCACAACCGCGCGCTTAATGCGGCCGACCGCGCGGGAAGCCTTGTTCGGCGGACAAAATTGGCGGGCATAAGACATCACTTCGTCCCAGAACGAATCACGCTCGTAGATATAGTGGATAAGGCCAAACTCCAGCGCTTCCTCAAAACTAAACGTTCGCCCTGTGGTCATCAATTCCATCGCGCGAGCGCGGCCGATGACGCGTAGCAGACGCTGAGTTCCGCCAGTACCGGGCAAAACGCCGAGATTCACCTCTGGCAAGCCGATTTTTCCGCCTTCCTTACGAGCAATACGAATGTCGCAAGCAAGAGCGATCTCCAGTCCGCCGCCGACGGTGTGGCCATTCAACGCGGCGATGACGAGTTTGGGCGTTTGCTCAAGGCGAGAAAGAGTTTCGTTCGCGTGGAGGCAGAAATAGTATTTGAACTGCGGGTCCACCTTCGCAAGCATCGGGATGCTCGCGCCTGCGGAGAAAAATTTCTCTCCCGCTCCGCGCAAGAGCAGCACGTGCACGCTTTCATCCATCCGCGCCTGCAGGATGGCGTCGTCAAGTTGGCGCATCATTTCGTAGGTATAAGTGTTTGCTGGCGCATCGTCCAATTCGATAACTGCAATTCCCTGCTCCACTCGATATCGCACCAGCTGCTTCTGATCGACTGCTTGAGTGGTTGCCATTGAAATGCCTCCTGTCGTGAATATCTTCGCAACTACACCGCAATTCGTGCTGCGCGAGTCTCACCAGCCCTGCTGTTGCGCAGAGCCCTGCGTGCGACCGGCGGACACCCGTTCATGATTCCATGTAAAAACATCTGCGACATCGCGTCTGAAAGAGCCTCGGCCTGCGGATCGCGCTGCGGCCGATGCCACGTATGGACCCAGTTCATCATCCCGAACAAAGAGAGAACTGCGACACGCGAATTCAGACCGCGCGCCTGTCCTGCAGGCTGCAAAGCCTCAAAGATTTCCACGGCGATACCGTAATACTTGCGCTTGATTTCAGCAACTTCCTGACGGTAGGCGCCTTCGAGCGCATCGTCCTCATGCGCGAGGACTTTCATTTCCGTGGGGTGCTCCAGGAAATATGCGAGATGATTGTGAACCAGAATACGCAGACGCTCTGCTGGGTCGCGCGCACCACGCAAAGACGCTTGAAGTCTCGCCAGGATCGTTCGAAACGTGCTCAGCTGAATCAGGTACAAGATTTCCTGTTTGCTTTTGACGTAGTAATAGAGACCGGAAAGGGAAACCCCGCTCGAACGGCTGATGTCTCGGATCGACGCGCCCTCGTAACCTTTGTCCGCAAAGACTTGCGCGGCATACCGCAGGATTATCTCCAGCTTTTGCGAAGACTGCTCGGACTCAGTCGCACGCGGCGTTGCCATGGAATTGGTCGAACGTTCGTTCGAAAGATCAGAATAATGCCGGCCCGCCACGCTGTCAAGAACCCGCCTGCTTCCCTTTGCCAAAGTAAGCGCGAGCGCGCCATTCGCCGCTGATCTGAATCTTATGAGCACGCAATGGCGTCAAATGTACTGCGAGTCGCGCTTGTGCTAGTCTCGTATTCCCAAATGAATGCTAAACCCAAACCTCAGCCGGAGAACCAGGCCGACCGGATCATAGCGCCGCCCGATAACGAGGCTACCCTCGTCGCCGCAGCCAAAGCCGGAGACATTTCGGCCTTTGAAGCGCTCGTCAGCCGATACGAACGAAAGATTTTTCGTCTCGCGCAGCACATCACTCAGAATACCGAAGATGCCGAGGATGTTTCGCAAGAAGCGTTCCTGAAAGCCTACGAGCATTTGGGCGAATTTCAAGGCAATTCGCGTTTTTACACGTGGCTCGTGCGGATCGCGGTGAA
>JASHYE010000075.1 GCA_030043155.1 Candidatus Acidiferrales bacterium
GAGCCAACAACCTGGTTGCTGGCATTCTCATTCACATCGAACTGCTCGCCCTGATCGAGAACGCCGTCGGGGCAGCCCCACGGGCTCGAGGGATTGATGGAATCTTCGAAGCCGTATTCACCTGTTTCGTTGCCTGATGGGGAAGCTGGAGGCCATCCGGCTACGGCTGTGGGCGTGTAGTTGTTGCGACGATCCGAGAAGTAGACAACGAAGTCGTTGGTGCTGTTCACGGTGTCTTTCGCCGAAGTTCCATCCGTGCCAATCACGCCCGTGAGATATTTAACGAGGTTGCCTATATCCAGCTCAGTGTAATCCATCACGCCGCCCGGAGTGGGCATTGACGAATAGTCGATGCTGTAGTCGCTTCCGCTCGGGGTCAGGTCGCGAAGATTCCCTTCACGAGTGTCAAAGAGCGCGTTGGGCCAATAATCGTAGCTTTGCGTACTTAGGGTGCCGCAGGTGCTGGTTTTGGTAGCCGTGGACGGATTATCGCGAAGACGCTCAAGCCGGACGACCGAACTGGTTTGAATCTGTGCGCAGGGATTTGCGCCAACTTGAGAACCCGGAAGCGACGGCATATACGTGGGCGCGTAATCCGAGTTGCTGCCGAGAACCTGTGGGTCGATGTTGGGGCCGGCGATTCCAAAGCCCAGAACCTCGGCGGTTACGTCCTTCCAGGTGCCGCAAGCTGCTGGCGCAACAGCATAGGACGTTTGAATTTCGATCTTAATGTAGCCGGTGAGAAGTGGGTTTCCGTTTGCCTGCCAGTAGCCATTCGTGGTGGTCGCGTAGGTCGTGCTTGCCGCGCCGGTGCTCTTGACGGCATCGGAGGTAGCAATCGGGACGCCGTCCAGCTGAGAGGAAGTCAAAGCTGCCAAGTTTAGCGGCGTCTTGCTTGTGTCCATGCAAGGAAGGTCTTCGATATCGATCGGATTATCCGAGAGAAGGATGCGCACACTCGCTTGAGAGTAGTAACGTTGCGAAAGTACGTTGGGGTTTGACGTTGCTTCTCCCTCGAGGCCGCGGCGAATTAAGTCGATCGGGTTCGCGCCATTGAGGGCAATAGCAAGATTCACTGGCTTGACACCAGTATAGCTGTTGCGAACGTAACCGTTGTAGGTGCCCAACGACAAATTCTGGAATGTCGGTTCGTTTTCTGCAGAACCGACTCCTCCAACCAAGCTGCCTTCTGTTGATGTGAGTTGGCGGCAGCCCGCGGTGCTGCTGCTGGGATAAGTTCCTTGCGGACAGCCTCCCGCAGTGGTCGGAATGTAAACGCTGCCGGTGTAGCCGCTGCTGGTGGACCAGCCATTCGAGAGGGTTTGGAGGATGATGTCTTGCGCGGCCTCAACTTTGCCATTAAAGACGAGGTCGGCGCCGGTGGCAAGAAAGAGATTGCCGTTGGTCATGACGTTACCGCCGAAGTCGAAATCGGGGCCGGGAAAGAAGCTCAGGTCAGTCTGGGAAAACATACCGAATTGAAAAACAGGAAGAGCAACGGTTTGAACCTCGCGCGTGAGACGCACTTCTGAATTGGAGGCGAGGTTTTTCGAAGTGACCGTCAAGGTATAGGGCGTCATCAGGCCGGTCATACCCTGGTAGGTTCCCGACAGAATGACGCTGTCAGTTGCGAGTGGATTTCCCGAAGAGTTCTCGGGAAACGTGATTTGATAGCCAAGGCTCCCCTCGGGATTAACGTAGCTAATTCCTTGAATCACAGGTGTGTTTGCGGCGACCGCAATGGCATTAACCTGTGCACCTGAGGGAGAAGAGTTGGCACTAAACAGCACGCCCAGGTCTCCCGTGAGCTTTTCGAGGCCCGCCTCCGCGCCATAGAAAGTGTACTGGTAGGAGCCGTTGACCCCGTCGAGGCGCTGGTCCATCAAGACCATCCACGAGAAGCCGACGACGAGCGCCACGACCAGGAAAAGAACAATGAGCGTGGTTGCGAGTGCGATACCGGACTGGGCTTTTGTTTTCATGACGTTATCCTTGATCATCCTTGTTCGCAAGAATTGCTTTCATGCTTATGGGGCGGCGACTGGGAAGGCCGTCGTGAATGCAAGGCCCCTAAGACTGATTTGCGAAACGAGATTGCTGCGGAAAGTCTGCTTGGTCCACGAAAAGGCTTTGTCCGCGCGGGCACCAAGAAAGATATTGGCGCTCATCATCTGATTGGCGGTCATGCCTGCAGGAGGAATCGGCTGATTCGAGCAGGTAGCGCCGCACGCGGTTCCATTCACAAAGTTGTAAGTGATCCAGAGGGCTTCGATGGATTCAGCGACCGGTTCGGCTGGGAAAAAGTTGACTTGGCGCATTAGGCGAGGGCCGGCGGGATTCGTGTTGTCCAGATAGTAGGTGACCATCCAAATTCGTGTGGCGGTTGTGGGTGGATAGGTTCCCGGGGATGATTGCAGCTGGTCCATTGTGCCTGCGGCCGGCGAGCTAGCGGCACGGCCATTCAGCTTGTAGGGGTCGCCCGAGGCGAAGTTCATGGTTTGGCCGGAGACCGAAGTAACATATTCAAGAGTGTTGCCAAGGCTGTTGCTGAACATAATGAGATCGCCGGCGGCGACTTGGCCATTGCCCGTATCGAAGACGATACAGGTTGGGTCAAACGTAGCGGACGTACCGGTAGAATTGATGGTGCCAGCGCACGGCTGATCGGGTGAAACGGCAGTTGGATCGTTAATGAAATTGGCGCTAAGTGGCACCGCGGGACTCAGGGGCCCAAATGTCTGGTTGTCGGCGTAAATCACGGTAATCATGTCGGAATTGACGGTACCGGAGATGAGCGGACCCAGCAGATGTCCTGGCGTAACTGCAGCAATCGCCGTTGAGCCGGCGGGGAATGTATAAGCATCGCCTGTCGGTGAGGGTTCGTTGATTGCGGGGCCGGTGCCATTCGGAATGGAAATGCCACCGACGGGGATTCCCGAACCAGCAAGAACCATGTCATGCTGTAGCTGATCCATGCCCGCGCGAAGGTTCTCGGTCATATCACTCATAAGCGAGATGGCCTCGCTGGCGCGCTGCCCCTCGTTGAGGGCATCGAGCGAGACACCCACGATGATGATGGTGATGGCCACCGCGATGACAAGCTCAACCAGAGTGAAACCCGCATTTCGTCTTCGTCTCATGTCCACTTGCCTCGGTGTTCTCATTGGAACTCGCAGATGTAGCTTGTCAGGACGTACTGCCGCTTGAATTTTCCGACGGTGTAGTTAATCGTGACGGTAATTTGGCGAAGGACGATTTCGGTTGGATTGGCCGGTTCAACGACATTTGTAATCGCGATGGTGCGCGTGAACGTGTCGAGAGTTTGTTTGACGGCATCCGAGCCATCGAGTGTCCCGCTGGGGCCTGGGATGTATATCGCGTCGAGATCCGCGGTGTTGTCATCTGCGGTGTCGATGATTCCATCAGGACCCGGATCGCAGAGGACTTCAGGCGCATTAAGAAAAATGCCGCCGTTTGACACGTTCTGAATTTGCGCCCAGGTGTAAAGCTGCGAATCGCGGGCGTAAAAGACGCTTTCGACGGCCTCTTCTGCTTTTTGCTGCGCGATGTAATCCATCTGCGCCATGCCCATATACGCAATGCCGTTGGTCATCATGGCGGCAAGACCCATTACGCCGATGGCGAGGATGAGCACCGAGATGGCGGCTTCGATCAGCGTGAAACCGGCAGAGCTGCGGCGAGATTTAAGTCTGCAGGTGATTTGATTTTCGTTCATTGCTGCACCCATCCTGATCCGGTCGCGTGGTACATCCGGACCTGTCCTGTGGCGCCGAGGATCGTCACCGCTCGCGCGGTTGTGGGGATATTCGTCACGCCGATGAAGATGCTCCCATTGAGTTGGTTGCCACTCGCGTCGATGAGGGTTCCATCGCTTTGGAACTGAATGATCGGAGGATTCGAGCAGGACCCGGTGGGCGGCGGCGAATAATTGAAGCAAACGGTCTGCGCGTCGCCGAAAGCATCCGGCGTGTCACCGTTGCTGTTCCACTGCATGAACTGCACTGTGGGTGGCAGGAAGAAGTTGCTCAAGACGGTTGTGCCCGTAGGAATATCTTGA
>JASHYE010000076.1 GCA_030043155.1 Candidatus Acidiferrales bacterium
CGCCGGAGCAGAGTCGCCGAGATTCAGCGGGACATTCATGCCAAACTTTTCGAGAAGTTCGGAAGCAGCCAGGAGCTGATCGAATATCTGAAGACCGACGCAGGCAGCAAGTTTCTGGACTCCGCCGCACTCGAACACACCAAGCCTTTCGGCCGCGTTCTCGGATCGATTCAAGCGGGCCTGATTCTCGTCCTCCTCGGGATAGCTATGCTAATCGTGCGCCTCACGATGCCGAATGTGGGCTGGAGTCCGATTGAACAGGCGCAAACAGCTCACGGATTCTTGGCAGTCAGCTTGTTGCTTCTGGCTCTGGGCCTCGGCTTCTTGGCTTCCGCTGCCGCTTCTTATAAGCTCTCAAAGAACTGGGGACTTTTTGACCGGGAATTCAACTCGAAGCGTTAGGATTTCGCTTGCGGAGGATTGCTCCTGTGCGCGCTCATGCTGAATCGCTCGATTGCGCGGAGATGACCTTCGCTTCCACCGAGCCTGACGAAAACGCTGCGTGCAAGCCGGCCGGCGTTACGTCCATGGACGAAGCGGAGTTCCGCGTTTTTTACGAGCGAACCGCTCCGCAACTCCGAGGCTATCTGCGCCGGGTTACCGGCGACCTCAGTACAGCCGACGATTTGCTCCAGGAATCCTATTTGCGCCTGCTGCGCGTGCCTTCCGCTCCCACCGAAGAAGCTCATCGCAAGCACTACCTTTTTCGCATCGCCACAAATCTATTGCGCGATCATTTTCGCGCAGCAAAGCGCCAGCCAACGGTTCTTCCCGAAGCTACTGCTACGGAAACAGCGCAGCCCGCGCGCGATCTAGCGCTGCAGAGGGATTTACAACAGCTTCTCTCAGAACTAAAGCCGCGCGAACGCGAACTTCTTTGGCTCGCCTACGTCGAAGGCTATCGCCACGACGAAATTGCCAGCCTGTTGAGTTGCCGAACCGCCAGCATCCGCCCGATGCTTTTCCGCGCACGAGGCAAGCTGGCCGAGCTTTTGCGCGCCCGTGGCTGGAAGCGAAAGTCGCAGGAGCAAACAAGGAAACTAGAAAAGCAAGAAGAGGTGTCGCTATGAATCAGGAACATTGCAGTTTTGAGGGCAAAATTGCCGCCGCGAATCGCTCCGGCCAATGGAGCGACGAACTTCTGTCGCATCTCTCCAATTGCCAAATTTGTGAAGAAGTCGCGCTCATCTCAAGCTATCTATCGGAATCCGCCGCCGCGCCTGCATCCGCTGCCATTACCCATCTGCCGGATCCGGCTCTCATTTGGTCCAGAGCGCAACTCGCCGCGCGTCGCGAAGCTATCGAAAGAGCGATGCGCCCGATTCTTTGGGTGCGCCGATTCGCATTCGCTCTGGCCGCAGTCGTCGTTGTTGCCGCGATCATCTCCGCGTGGCCGCGCATCGCGGCCTTCTTCGCGGAATTCGCGGAAACTTGGACACACCAGGCGCGGACAGCTCCAAACGGAAACAATGTCCTCTTCCTGCTACTGACGGCAGGCTTTCTGATCCTCGTTCCGCTCATCTTTGGCGTTTACGCTTCCTGGTCCGAAGATTAATGGCCGAGAGAGCCATCGTTCGTTCGTCGTCACTCCGCTGACAAATCCGGTAGGCGCTGTCAATCGCACGGAGTAGAATCACAGGAATGCCGCCCGAGATAACGCTGCAAGTGAACATCAATCTTCGCTAGCCAGGCGATCACCCAGGCAGCTTCGGTTCCGAGAAACAGAAGTAGGTTCCTTGAGAAGCTGCTAAGCAGCCCGAAGAACAGCAGGCCGGCAAAAAACAATTCGACGCGATAAGACTTACGCCTCTTTGCTTGCTGAAAGTAGTGATAGGCCGGAACAGGAAAGGATAGAACAACGGTCGTTCCCCAAATGGCATGAAACTCCTGCACCGCTTCAACAATCCCGAATCCTCCAAGCGAAGCATTCTTCGCCATAATGTAAGCAACAAGCGGAAGGAGGCAAGCCTGCCAAACCATTAGCCTTCTTTGGTCTGCCAGGAACTGTACGATCAGCGGAACGATCGCCAGACTGTAGAATCCGAGAAGTATGACCCCTGGATAGCCGGCTTGCACGGCCACGTATCCGGACCCCAAACCGGTCAAGCAGGCGACAGGAAGCGCAATTTTATCCTTGCGAGAGAAATTCAAGGGAGCCTGGCCTTCATCAATCTATGCCAATTGTAATGCCGGGCGCCGTCATCAGTTGGCTGGCTCTCGCGAATGTGTTCTCCGGCACAACGCTGGAATCCACTCCAACGGTGCTGCTTGGGTAAGAGCATCCCTCGGAGTAGAATCGCGCTATGTCTGCCGAAGTTCCACCGCAACTGAATATCGCTGACGAATTTGTCTCGCGGCTGGCGTGCGCGCATCCGGAGCGAATCGCGATTCTCGGCGAGCCGCGCCCGTTCACATACCGCGAAGTCGAAGAGGCCGTCAATCGCGCCGCGAACGTGCTCCGCGAATGGCATTGCGAGCCAAGCGACCGCGTCCTCATTGCGCTTCCCGATTCGCTCGAATTCATAGCCGCATTTTTCGGCACCGCAAAAATCGGTGCCATTGCCGTTCCCGTGAATTCGCTCTCGCGCACAGGCGATTATGCTCATTATCTTGCCGACACGGGCGCGCGCATCGCCATCGTTCACAAATCGGTTCTCAGCGAATGGCCTTCCGAATCGCCCACGGCGCTCGAAATCATCGCCATCGCCGGTGAATGCGCATCGGAAACAGCAGAACGCGAGCACTCGGTCGCCAAAAATCCCCAGAGCCCGATAACTTTCTGCTGGGAGGAAGAATGCGAACGCGCGTCGCCCGCATGCGCGACGCATCCCACAGCGGGGACCGATTCCGCATTCTTCCTATATACCTCAGGCAGCGGCGGGCGGCCCAAAGCAGCCATTCACCGCCACGAAGACATGCTGCACACTTCTCGCGGCTACGCTCAGGGCGTTCTGGGAATTCGCCCCGATGACATCACCTATTCCGTCTCGAAACTTTTCTTCGCTTATGGACTTGGCAATGGAATGTATTTTCCGTTTTCGGTTGGCGCGCGAACGATTCTCGATCCGGGTAAGCCGCGTCCGGAACGCACTGCCGAGATTCTAGCGAAATATCGCCCAACGATATTGTTTTCCGTTCCCACTTTTTTCGCTGCGCTGCTTCGCGAAGCCGATCATGGCCTCTCGGTCGATTGCTCTTCCCTTCGCATGGCCGTTTCCGCCGGAGAAACTCTTCCCGCGGAAATTTTCGAGCGCTTCAAAAATAAATTCGGTGTCGAAATTCTCGACGGCATCGGCTCAACGGAAATGCTCCACATGTTTTTGTCTGCACGCCCGGGACGCGCACGCGCGGGAAGCTGCGGCTCTGAAGTTCCCGGTTGCGTGGCAAAAGTTCTTCACGACGACGGCTCCGAAGCAACGCGCGGCGAAATCGGAAACCTGTGGGTTTGCGGCGGCGGTGCGTTTGCCGGCTACTGGAATATTCCCGAGCTCACCGCGCGCACGAAAAAGGACGGCTGGGTTCTGACCGGCGACAAGTTCATCTGTGACGCCGAAGGATATTTTCATTACTGCGGCCGCGCCGACGACATGATGAAAGTCGCGGGAATGTGGGTTTCTCCGGGTGAAGTCGAAAATGCCCTTCTTGGCCATCCTGCCATCGCGGAAGTGGCCGTCGTGGCGCGCGCGGATGAGAACGGTCTGCTTCATCCCGCCGCTTATGTCGTGCTCAAAAAAGAAAATGATCCATCCGCCGCATTAGCAGAGCAAATTCGGGCTTGGCTGCGCCAAAAAATGGTTTCTTACAAATGCCCGCAAACAGTCCAATTTGTTGAGAATCTGCCCAAAACGGCCACGGGAAAAATTCAGCGCTTCCTGCTTCGCAGCGCAACTCATTGATGCTACAGCCTGTTAGCTGAACACAGTCGAACAGACCAAAGAGACAATTTGGCTCTTTCACGCCCCTTTTTTGGGTTTATATTGGCCTGTATGGAGAGGCCATTTATGCCGCTGCAATTGCAGCCGGAAAGCAGCATTCCGCTTTACGCGCAGATCCGCGATCAGATGCGCGCGCTCGTGTATGCAGGCGAACTCCGGCCCGGCGATCGCATCCCGGCGAGCCGCGAGCTTGCTGATCAGTTGCGGATTCACCGCACCACAGTGGCGACCGCTTATGCTGAGCTTGAATCCGAGGGCCTAATTGAAGGATTCGTGGGCCGCGGCACCTTCATCAGTCGCCGCAATCAGCCGCGCGAATTCACTCCTCCGCCGCGCACGCAGGGCGGGCCGCTGCGCTGGGAAGCTCTTTTTGCCGACGAGCGC